>JAUWQL010000055.1 GCA_030611105.1 Bacteroidales bacterium | reverse complement strand
TATCGAATAATCGTTTGACGGCTTTTTATTGCTCTGGCAATAATACCAATTCTTCATCAAAATGTCGCATATAATACCAATTGTATATTTAAATGCGCTGAAAGTGCCTTTAAATATTTACAATGGTTAATGCCGTTATATATTCAATCCATATTTGTTTTTCACAAATATGGCATTTTGAATAATAAACGGTATAATTCCAGATTAATAACCAATAAGATTAGATTTTCGCAAGCGGTATTTTTCTTCCTTACTTAAATCTCTTTTATTATCAAACACTTCATATTCCCAGTTGCCATACATTGGATTTGGCAATACAATAAATAAATTTCCAAATTTTTCGCTGTTTTCTTCAACAATATCAAATCCATAATTTATTGATCTGTCTTCAAAAATTTCAGAGAAGTCGCCAAGGTTGTCACCAATTAACAAAACGATTTCATAATTTTCTTTAACGATATCTCTGCGAGGTTTTTTACTACTTGTATTTGATTTTAATAATAAATGAGAACTATCAGCAAAGGCGAAATTTTCCTTTTGCAGATTCTTTAAGGTAACATCAAATTCATCTACACTTCTATTTGAAATATAAAAAACTTCAACACCTTTTAATTCTGCATATTTCGAAAACTCAACAGCCCCGGGAAGAGCTTTAGCGTTAATTTGGGAAGTCCACCTGCGCCAGGTTTCTTTAGAATATCTCTTGCCGGTTCTAATGCAGCTTGTTTCAAAAGGACTGTTATCAAGCATTGTTTCGTCAATATCAACAATAACCGCCTTTTTTGTTTCGGTATTACTTTCTGCCAAAATCATATCAATTCTTAATTCCGCCCAGTTAAAACACTGATAGTAAATAGCTTTCATTTCCCCCGACTTTTGATACCATAGCGTCGACATTATTAAATGATCCTGTGATTTACTTTCTTCAAAGCTGTTCTGTTGGCATGAATTTAGTATAAACGTAATTCCCAGAAATAAAAATATTAGTTTTTTCATTGTTTAAGTTTTTCAAATTTAAATGGATGATAAAGGTAATTATTAAATAGATATTGAAAAAGTTTAATTTTGCATGTAACTTTCTAATTACTTAAACGTCATACTTTCGAATTGGAGTAATTTTTAATGACTGTAGAGGAATATAATAAGAGCGTTGACTTGTATTCTGATGGTGTTTTCCGCTTTATTTTAAAAAATATTAAAGATGAAGATGAAGCTAAAGATATTGTGCAGGATACTTATGAAAAATTATGGATAAGAGCAAGTGATGTTTCTTTTAATAAAGTAAAATCATACTTGTTTTCTACAGCGTATCATACAATGATTGATAAAATCAGGAAAAATAAACGTGCAACAAGTTTAAATGATGTAATTGACGATTTGGGCACTTGTACAGATAGTTATAATGGATTAAATGAAGCTTTAGATGAAGCATTAAAGCAGCTGTCGGAAGTTCAAAGATCCGTAATTTTATTAAGAGATTATGAAGGATATGCATATAACGAAATTGCGGAAATAACCAACCTGTCGGAGTCTCAGGTAAAGGTATACATTTATAGAGGACGACTTGCGCTTAAAAAATATATTGGAAGCATTGAAGTATTGATTTAGAAAACAATTAATAAATGATTGACATTAATAGAAATAATTACGAAAAATATTTTCTTGATTTTCTGGACGGGGAATTATCTCCATCTGATGAGAATTTATTAATGTTATTCTTAAACGAAAATCCGGATTTAAAAAGTGAGCTTGAGCTTTTTGAAGCGGATAAAATACCTGTTGATAATACATTTTTTGAAAATAAAATGGAATTAAAAAGATCCGAAATTTTATCTGGTGTTACATTAAATAATTTTGACGAATTATGTATAGCCAGAATGGAAGGTGATTTAAAAAGGAGAGAAATAATTGAATTTGACAAATTTATTGCCGGGAACGAAAAAAAGGAGAAAGAATACAATTTATATAAGTTGACAAAAATCCAACCTGATAATTTTGTGGTATTTCAAAATAAAGAAAGTTTAAAGCAGAGTGAAAAAAGGGTTTTTGTTTTAAAAAACAATTACCACTGGATTTCTGTTGCTGCATCAATAATGATTTTGTTAGCAATATACCTGTTTATCCCCAAAGAAAAAGGGAATAACAAATTGCCTGTTGCAGAACTTGATAAAAGCATTAAGGTCGAAATCTTGCCTGTTACAGACAACGAAGTAAAAAAGATTAATATATTAAGCGATTTAAACAATAATAAAAGAAATACAGAAGAAAAAATTACTTCTGAGAAAATACTAAAAGAAAAAAGCAATAACGATTCTGAAAAGGATGAAATTATTCCAAGAGAAATAAATCAGTTAGCACATTTATATCCGGCTGAAATTAAATTTGATTTTAATAAATACAAAGTGGATAAGAATATTATATATGTGGATATAGAAAAAGGTCAGGAAAAAGAAGACGTTGACAAAAAATACATATCGTTTAAATCATATTTAGCAGGAGCATTTAATAAGAGAGTATTAAAAAAAGAGGATAAAATTAAAATAGAATTTTTTGATATTGCGCAAGCAAGTGTTGAAGGTTTAAATAAGCTAACCGGTAGTAATATGAGTCTGGAACGATTGTATGATGAAAACGGAAACCCGAATAGAACTGAGTTTAATTCAAGACTAATAGCCTTTTCAGCCCCAATAAAAAAATAATTAAAAACGGCTGTAACAAATTTGGAGTGTTATCCGTCCTAGAGGAAAGAATTAATTAAAAGAAATTTTAAAAATTTAAAATCATGAAGAAAATAGCATTAGTAATAGCTACCTTGATTATTACATTAAGTGTTTTTGGACAAAGCGAAGAACCAAATACTGATGAAATGAAGCAAGAGCTGGAAAACCAAAAAGATGACACAACCAATATCAGGTTTAAAAGAAAAACGATAAAAATTATCGAAGATGATGGTGAAACACAAATATTTGTAACAAAACATAACAAAGATGATTGGGATTGGTTCTGGGATGATGAAGACAGGTTTAAGGGTTCATGGTCAGGATTTTCAATGGGCTTAAGTAATTTGGTTGATGAAAATTTTTCATTAAGTCGAGATGTTACAGAACAATACATGGATCTACATTCTGGAAAATCGTGGAACATGAACATAAATTTTGCTCAGTACAGCATTAACTTTGTAAATAATAAGTTTGGTTTGGTTACAGGTTTAGGCCTTGAGTGGAATTATTATCGTTTTGACAACGACAATTCCATACAAAAAAATGCAACTACAAGAGAGATTGAGATTAGAGACTTGGCAGTGGATCAACCAACATGGGATATTGAAAAGTCTAAATTATCAACAACTTATGTTACAATGCCGGTGTTATTGGAAATACATTCATCATCAAATCAAAATAGCGGTGTCGTTTTTTCTGCAGGAGCTATTGGAGGGTTAAAATTAGGGTCAAATACAAAAATTGTTTATAAAGAAAACGACAATAGAAATAAAGAAAAAACAAAAGAGGATTTCAATCTTTCACCTTTTAGATATGGTGTACATGCACGTTTAGGTGTTGGTGACTGGATGATATACGGAACATATTATTTTACTTCATTATTCATAAAAGATAAAGGACCTGAATTGTACCCAATATCCATTGGATTTGCCTTATCGTTTGAATAAATATATTAATTGTAAGATAAATATTAGAGCCACTTTTTTAGTGGCTTTTTTATTTATAAAACATTGAAATTAAAGAATAAACAATTATTTATTTATTGCAATAGTTTAATATAAGGAGTTGTAAAAAGCAGCTTCCATCAAATTATTTATTTATTTATTATTTTAGTTTATTGTACCTTGCAATGTTTATAATAATATTAAATAAATGAAGAGAGTTTTTTTGTTTTTATTACTTCTTTTTCCGGGCATTTTATTTTCACAAACAACAGAAATTGATAGTTTGAAGTTGTTGCTTAACAGACAAGATGATTCTGTAAAGGTTCATATTTTAATTGATATTTATGAAAACTATGAGCAAGGGAAGATTTTATTAGGGAAAGAATATTTGGATCAGGCTTCAAAAATTGCAGGTAAATTGGATAATGAACTTTTAAAAGCAACAGTACTTTTAAATCTTGGTAAATTTTATAATATCACAGGAAATTTCGAAAAGGCCATTTCTCAGATGAATAAGTCAAAGGAAATTTGTGAAAAAGAAAATTATTTTAAAGGAGTTGGTTCAGCGTATATTAATTTAGGCAATACGTATGAAAAACAAGGAAAATATAATGAAGCCATGGATTGTCTCATTAAGGCACTTAGTATTTATGAAACCACTGACGATTCTTTAAGTATTGCTAAAACATACTTAAACCTCGGATTGCTTTATTTTAGACAAAATGATTTTTCGAAAAGTATGGAATTATATAATAAGTCTCTGGTAATTAGAAAAAAGATAGACGATAAAGCAGGGATGGCTCTTTTATATAATAATATGGCAATTGTTAATTATTATTTGGAAGATTACGATAATGTTAGAAGTTATTTTGAAAACGCATATGAAATTTATGTTGAATTGGGACATTTAAGACAACAATTAATGACCTTGTCAAATTTGACTGAGATACTGAATATATTAGGACAAAAAGAAAAAGCCTTAAACAGCTATTATAAAATTCTGGAGCTGGAGAAAGAGCTAGGTCATAAGGGTGAACAAGCTCAAACCTATATACTTATTGGAGACTTATATAAGTCAAGAGGTGATATGGAAAATGCAAAAAAGCATTTGTATCTTGGACTTGAAATAGCAAAAGAAGTGGGAGCATTGGTCGAGATAGGTGATGTCTATTACATATTATCACAGATTTACAAAGATGAATTTAATTATAAAAAAGCACTAGAATATCACGAATTATTTTTTGCTATAAATGATTCCCTGTTTAACTCTGAAAAATCAAGACAAATTCAGGAAATAGAAACCCAATACGAAACAAAGAAAAAAGAACAGCAAATAAAAAATCTTGAAAATGAAAAGACGATAAAAGATTTAAAGATTAAAAAACAAAAAAACTTTTCAATATTTTTATTATCAGGATTTGTCTCAATTTTTATATTTCTTTTGATTTTGTTCAGCCAAATAAAAAGAATACGTAAAAGGAATTCTCTTCTGGCCTATCAAAAAAAGCAAATAACTGACAGCATTGAATATGCAAGTCGTATACAGACAGCAATATTACCTCCTGCTGATTATATTTTAAGAGTAATTCCCGAACATTTTATTTTGTACAAACCACGCGATATTGTTAGTGGCGATTTTTACTGGATAACTCATAAGGATGATAAAATTATTGTTGCCGCAGTTGATTGCACAGGCCATGGAGTACCTGGTGCGTTTATGAGTATGCTGGGTTTTGCTTTTCTAAACGAAATTGTAAATAAAGAAACCGAGCTAAAAGCCAATTCAATCTTAAATCAGTTAAGAGATTATGTAAAAAAATCACTACACCAGACAGGTAAAGAAGATGAAGCAAAAGACGGGATGGATATTGCTTTATGTATAATAGATCCTGATAAACAGAAACTACAGTATTCCGGCGCTTACAACCCTATGTACTTAATACGAGGCGAGGATTTTATTTCGTTAAAAGCCGACAGAATGCCAATAGGAATTCACATTATAGAAAAGGGACCGTTTACAAATCATGAAATTGATATACAAAAGGGAGATATCATTTACATATTTACAGATGGGTATATAGATCAGTTCGGTGGCCCTAATTCGCGCAAATTTAAATTAGTTCCATTTCAAGAGTTGTTGATTTCAATTAAAGACAAATCGATGAGTGAACAAAAAGAAATATTGGAAGAGGAGTTTTTTAAGTGGAAAGGCGATCACGATCAAATAGATGATATTTTAGTAATGGGAATTAAAATTTAAACCCAATGATTTAGTATATTTAAAGATTCAAATTGAAATATTAATAGTAAAAATTAAATAAATATGAGACTTCTTTTAATAAGTAATTCGACAAACGCCGGTGAGGCTTATCTTGATTATCCTAAACATGAGATAAAAAAGTTTTTAGGAGATGGAGTAAAAAAAGTATTGTTTATTCCTTACGCAGCAGTAACTTTCTCTTTTGATGATTATCAGAAAAAAGTTCAGGAACGATTTTCAGAAATTGGTTACGAAGTTGATTCAATTCACCTTTATGATCATGGTAAGAAAAAGGAGGCATTAAAAGATGCAGAAGCTATTGTTATTGGTGGAGGTAATACTTTTAATTTGTTAAAACTTTTGCAACAACAAGATTTGCTTGAAACTATTCGTTACGAATGTTTTAAAGGCAAACCTTACGTAGGTTGGAGTGCAGGTTCGAATGTTACCTGCCCGACTATTTGTACAACCAATGATATGCCTATTGTTGAACCTGATAGCTTTCACGCAATAAATCTTATTCGTTTCCAGATTAATCCGCATTATTTAGACGCTAACCCTGAAGGACATGCAGGAGAAACCAGAGAACAAAGACTGGAAGAATACCTGGTGGCGAATCCTTTCACTTATGTTGTTGGGTTAAGAGAAGGAACAATGTTGAAAATTGATAATGCTGAAGTTAATTTAATTGGCCCAAGAAAAGCAAGAATTTTTAAACACGGGGAAGAGCCAAAAGAGCTTGGTACTGATGATGATTTTGATTTTTTGTTTGAATAAAACACATTGTTATAATAAAAAAAACTGCTCATCCCGATAGAATTTGGGATGAGCAGTTTTTTTATGCATCAAAACGAAAAATTTATCGTCTATAGTTGAAAAACAACCATTGATTTGTAACTTTTACTTTTTTAAACACGTCATACTCAAAATAAAAACTGACAACTATGATCAAAAATTTCTTTTTAACTGCATTTAGAAATGTCTTTAAGAATTGGACATACTCAACAATTAATATTTTAGGACTTTCAACAGGGTTAGCAGCTATAATTTATATAACTCTATTTGTACAGTTTGAACTTGGATTTGATAAATTTCACGAGAAAGCAGATCAAATTTATCGTGTTGGTGTTAATGGCATGATGATGAATAATGAAATAAATCAGGCTGTTACAGCCGCACCAATGGCCGAGGCAATGCAAAATGATTATCCCGAAGTTTTAAATACATGTAGAATCAGGAAGGCGGGAGATTGGTTAATTATTTTTGAGGACAGAAAAATTAACGAGAAAAAATTCTTGTTCGCAGATTCTACATTCTTTGATGTTTTCTCATTTAAACTTTTAAAGGGAGATCCTAAGACTGTTTTAACAGAGCCCAGGAGTGTTGTTATGACCGAAACCGGGGCCAAAAAATATTTCGGGAACGAAAACCCTGTTGGTAAATTGCTTAGAGTCGAAAGCGATACAATTCTTTATAAAGTAACAGGATTAATGGAAGATCCCCCCGAGAATTCTCATTTTCATTTCGACCTTTTAGGATCCTTAACAACACTTCGATCAAGTCAAAATACATTTTGGATTTCACACAACTTTTACACCTATATTCTTTTAAAGGAAGGGACAAGCCAGGCAGCTTTTGAAGAAAAAATGCAATTAATGATCGACAAATATGTTGGTCCGCAAATTGAGCAAGTTTTAGGAATTAACATGGAGGAATTTGAAAAATCGGGCAGTACTTTCGGCTATTTTATTCAACCCTTGTTAGATATACATTTGCATTCCGATTTACAATACGAAATAGAAACGAACGGAAATATTTTATATGTATATATTTTTATTTCGATTGCAATTTTCATCTTAGTAATTGCGAGCATTAATTTTACGAATCTGTCCACAGCAAGAGCATCTAAACGTTCAAAGGAAGTGGGTATAAGAAAAGTGGTTGGAGCTACGAAAAAACAACTGGTAATACAATTTCTAACTGAATCTTTTATAATAACTTTAGTCTCGCTGAGTGTTGCTATTGTTGTACTTGAGCTGTTTATGCCATGGCTAAATAATTTGGTTCAAATCCCCTTAGATATTAGCTATTTTAGTTGTTGGCATATTGTTCCGGCTTTATTTTTACTAATACTCGTTGTAAGTTTTATGGCAGGCAGTTACCCTGCATTTTTCCTGGCTTCGTTCAGGCCGGTAGCTGTGTTGAAAGGAAAACTAAAGTTGGGAGCAAAAAGCGGTGTTTTAAGATCAGTATTGGTTATAATACAATTTGTTGTTTCTGTTTTTATCCTTTTATCAACCTATACGGTTTCCGATCAGCTAAAATACATGCTTAATAAAGACTTGGGGTTTGAAAAAGAAAATATTTTAATGATTCATCGATCGGATGCGCTAAAAACCAAAATGGAATCATTTAAAGCTGAATTAAAAAACATTCCATCTGTTACTAATGTTACGAATGCCAATGCTTATCCGGGAGTAAATTTTTCAAATAATGGATTTTTTCTCGAAGACGAATCCACCGGGAATACTTATTTATTGCATCAGGCTTGGGTTAGTTACGATTATGGTAAAACTTTTGATTTTGAATTAATAGAAGGGCGGTTTTTTTCAAGAGATTATGCTACAGATTCCAATGCAATAGTTATTAATCAGGCAGCAGCTAAATCTTTAGGTTTAGAAGATCCGTTAGGAAAAATAATTCTTTCGCCAGAGGGAAATAATGAATTTCTTCGAAGGCCAATAATAGGTGTTGTTAAAGATTTTAACTTTAAATCGTTACACACAAAAATTGAACCTGCTGCATTTACACTAATGCCCGGTAACTGGGAAGGTGTAGTTTGTGTTAAATTAAAACCGGAAAATATTAACAGCTCTATTCGGCAAATACAGAGTGTCTGGGAGGATTTTACAACTGAATATCCTTTTGAATATTTCTTTTTCGATGATCATTTAAAAGATCTTTATAAAGCAGAACAAAGAACAAATAGTATTTTCATATTATTTTCGATTTTATCAATATTAATTGCTTTTATGGGTCTTTTAGGTTTGGTATCATTTATTACCGAGCAACGTAAAAAAGAAATTGGAATAAGAAAAACCTTTGGTTCATCTACTGGAAATATCGTTCTTATTATTAGTAAAGACATATTAAAACTGATTGTAATAGCATCGGTTATTTCATGGCCAATTGCATATTGGGTAATGGATAATTGGCTGCAAGACTTCTCTAATAGAATAGGAATTAACTATGTTATGTTTATTGTGATACCGATACTTACAATAATCGTATCGCTTTTAACCGTCATATACCAAACCGTAAAGGCAGCAATGAAAAATCCTGCTGAAACTTTACGTTGCGAATAAGCTTGATAAATAAAGTGAATATCATTATAATTATAAAACACAAATGCAACTAAAAACTAAATGCCATGCTTAAAACAAACCAATTAGTAAAAATATTCAGGACCGACGAAATTGAAACAACCGCTCTGAACAAAGTGGATCTTGAGATACAAAAAGGTGAATTTGTTGCTATTATGGGTCCTTCAGGGTGTGGGAAATCTACATTGTTAAATATTGTAGGGCTATTAGATAACCCCACATCTGGCGAATTATATTTTGATGGTACTGAAGTATCAAAATTTAAAGAAAAACAGAGAACTGGATTACGAAAAGGAAGTATTGGATTTGTATTCCAAAGCTTTAACTTAATTGATGAATTAACTGTTTATGAAAATGTTGAATTGCCATTATTATATTTAAAAGTTTCTGCCTCTGAACGTAAGCAAAAGGTTGAAGCAGTACTCGATCGAATGAAAATTACTCATCGCAGAAAGCATTTTCCACAACAGCTGTCGGGAGGCCAGCAGCAAAGAGTTGCAATTGCAAGAGCCGTTGTTGCGAACCCAAATTTAATTCTTGCCGATGAGCCGACAGGGAACCTTGATTCGGGTAATGGAGAAGAAGTTATGAAACTTCTTTCTGAATTAAATAAAGAGGGTACTACAATTGTAATGGTAACACACTCTCCTTCCGATGCTGAATATGCACATCGAATAGTACAATTGTTCGACGGACATATTGTAACAGAAAACATTAAAAGGATTTTATAATAAATTACGGATTTAAAAGTTTAAGTAAAAGGATAGTAACTAATCAGTGTTCCTTTAACTAATAATTGCCACAGATTAACTTTATTGAGGGCTAAAGCCGTTCATAGATTTTTAATAGATAATAATTATCAAACATTAGGATATTTTAATCTGTGAATCTGTGGCCTTTTTGTAAAGTTTAAATTATGAATATTGCCACTAATTTGTTACAAGTGATATAATTTTTAATTAACAGATAATGCCATGAAAAAAATGAAATATTTAATCACCGGATTGTTTTTATTGAGTATTTTGTATATAAATGCTCAAAATACAGAAACCAGGGAGATTGGCTCGTTTGATAAAATAGATGTATTCGGGAATATTAAAATTGAAATGAAAACAGGCGAAAAGGAATCGCTTAGAATTGAAACAAAAAATGTTGATCTTTCTGAAGTTAAAACGGTAGTAAAAGATAAGCTTCTGAAAATAAAGATGAGCTCAAATTTATTTGATGATGAAGTTAAAGTAAAAATCTTTATAACATATAAAGAAATTAGAGAAATAACCTCAAATGCTTCTGCTGAAATTAAAATTTTGGACGAAATAAAAGGAGATAAAATTTTTGCTGAAGCAACTAGTGGTGGTAGAATTTTAATGAAAGTACAATTAAATGCAATTGAACTAAAATCTTACCAGGGAGCACATATAGATGTTTCCGGAACTTGCAAAATACAAGAAACCTTTGTGAATACAGGAGGAGTACTTTCTGCTTCGAACTTTGAATGCGACGAAGTTTTTATACGTATGAACACCGGAGGGAAGGCAGAAATAATTGCAAATAAAAAAATACAAGCAAATGTAAATACCGGTGCCAGCTTAAGTTTCTTTGGAAAACCTGAAGATGAAACACTAAATACTACTTTAGGCGGGAAAATTATAAAATGGGATGAGGATGAAAAACCCGAAATAGAAAAGGACTGATTTTTACCAGGCCTTTTTGTTATTTGTCGTACACTTTATTTATTTATGTCAGACCTAACAGGTTTCAAAAATCTGTTAGGTCTTATTTTTTAAATGATTATTTTAGGTATTCATAAGTATTTTAAATTTTAATCATTTATTATTGTTGTTTAACTTTCTCGGCATCAACTGTTTTGTATACTTTATCTGATCTTCTAATCAAGGTGTTGACAGGAACAGAACACCGAACTCCTTTATTCGCAATTTTCGTATTTTTTAAATCAACTCTTATTTCGTCAACAGTTAATTGCACCACACCTGTAGTCGGACCGGTTATCAATATTTCATCACCTACTTGTAAATCATGAGATTCAATTAGAAATTCAGCTACCTTAATTTTTGTAAAATAGTTAGTTGTTTTGCCAATATAAATCTTACGTTTTGTTGCTCTTGAACCATATTTGTGACTCCATTCACCCAGTTTTTGACCAAGATAATATCCATCCCAAAAGCCACGGTTAAAAACGGCTGAGAGGCGGTTCATCCAATTACTAATTTTTTCTTCGTTATATGTTCCATCCAAATAAGCAAGTACAGCTTCATTATAACTTTCTGAAACTGTTTTTACATATTCCGGTGGCCGTGCTCTGCCTTCAATTTTTAATACACGAACTCCAGCATCAAGCACCTTATTTAAAAAGTTTATTGTACATAAGTCCTTGGGCGACATAATGTATTCGTTATCTATTTCAAGTTGATTGCCGGATTCTTTTTCTGTTACAATATATGCTTTTCGGCACGTTTGCATACAAGCTCCACGATTAGCCGAGTAATTTTTTTCGTGAAGACTCAAATAACATTTTCCTGAAATTGCCATGCAAAGCGCACCATGAATAAATATTTCGATTTTTACTAAACTCCCTGATGGACCGACAATATTTTCTTCTTTTATAGCTTTGCTAATTTCAGCAACCTGATCAAGAGAAAGTTCGCGAGCCAAAACAACAACATCAGCAAACTGAGAAAAAAACTTTAAACTTTCAATATTACTAACATTTAATTGTGTTGAAATATGAACCTCAACACCAATTTTTCGTGCATAGTTTATTACAGAAATATCTGAAGCAATAATAGCTGTAACTTTATTTTTTTTAGTGGCATCAACTATTTCACGCATTAAGCCCAGTTCCTTATCGTATATGACAGTGTTTACTGTTAAATATGACTTAATATTATTTTTATTACAGATTTTAACAATATTCTCAAGATCGTCGAAAGTAAAATTATTGGATGAATGAGCTCTCATATTCATTTTCTCAATTCCAAAATACACGGAATCTGCACCACCCTGAATAGCTGCCATAAGTGATTCATAAGAACCAACAGGAGCCATTATTTCATAATCTTCTCTTTTCATCTGTTTTTGTTTCTGATAATCTTAAAGCTTTTGCAAAGTTAATTTTTTAGATTAATTTAATAGGTACTACCACGCATTTATCTATTTAAAAAACCACTATTCATTGTATCCTGCTGCTTGTTTTGAAGCCTGACACTCAATATTTAATACTTAAGACTTGACTTTCATCAAACAATTTAATATCTTATCATAAAAAATTTCCATTATGTGTCAGGACAAAATTTTAATAGAAACAGTGGGATATATTAAAAAAGAAGAAAACCTTACAACGGTTGAAAATAATATTATCCCCAACACATTTGTTTTAGAAAATTTACAACCTTTTCCCGGTTATCATGGAGCAAATTTGCCTGAAAAACTCAGACCCAGATCTTTGTTTTTAATTGTTACAAAAGAATATTCATTTGAAGAAATTGCCAGGATAAGCAAAAAGATCAAACAAAATTTCCAGTATGATTTTAATGCTTCCATTGGACATATCTATTTTAAAACAACAACATATACTTGTATTCGAATTAAGTATTTGAAAAGCTTTACATTCCTTCCTGAGTTACAGGGATTATTTCAGGACGAAGGAATCAAATTTGCAAAGCACAAATCAATTGATTCCAAAGGCTTAATCATAATAAACAAACAATTTTATGTCGCTGAACTTGAGGATGGTTTATATGATGACCTGGAGGAAGACTCGAAGTTCTATATTGAGGTTCCAAAAGATTTGCCATGGGATGTGTTTAAAGAAATCACTTTAAATATTAAAAACAATATCGATAACAGTGATTTTGATGCTGCTCAGGGAGTTTTTTACAGGAAAGAGGGAATTGTAGAAGTAGTCAGATTGTATATTTGTGAAGGGGAAACAGATAAAATAAAAACCATTCATAAACTTTACATTGATAAGATAAAAAAATATAAATAGAGAATTTATTGCACTGCCTGAAGCCAACTTTATAGCTTGGCTTTTTTATTTTCTTCATGTAAAATAAAATTAAAACCCGGATAGAGTTTTTGATTCGAAATATATTAACTTTATTTACTTTTATTTTTTAAAAGAATCCGACAATTATTGTGAAATGCGAAATATAAAATCAATTGTAATAGGTTTATTATT
Organism: Bacteroidales bacterium; assembly: GCA_030611105.1. Lineage (GTDB taxonomy): Bacteria > Bacteroidota > Bacteroidia > Bacteroidales > UBA12077 > UBA12077. Next base: position 8,220 of record JAUWQL010000055.1, on the reverse strand, counting down.
AGGAATAACCATTCTTTTAACGCTTGCTATTTCGGTAAGTTATTTTTACGAAGACCAGGTAAGCCAGTATTTAATTGAAGAATTAAACGAGTATATTTTAGCGGAAGTCGAAGTTGAAGATGTGAGTTTTTCTTTACTTAAGAAATTTCCCAAAGCATCACTTGAATTTAAAAACGTATTAGCTTATTCTAAAAAAGGGTTTTTTAGTAAAATCCAGGGTTTTAATACCGACACTTTGTTTTTTGCTAAAAGTATTTATGTACAGATCAACCTGTTCGACTTGCTTTCTAAGAATTATAATGTTAGTAGTATTCATTTCGATCAGGGCAACATTAACTTATTTGTTGATTATCTGGGCGACCCAAATTATATATTCTGGGATAAAGAAAAAAAATCAGGAAATAAGGAATTTAGTTTTGAGCTGAAAGAAGTTAAAATTACTCGTTCTAAGCTTTTGTTTTGTAACGATGTTACTAAGTTTTTATTAAAATCGAAAATAAATAAAGTTGATTTTCAGGGAAATTTTTCAAGTCAAAATTATTTGATGAAAATAAAGTCAGATATGTTTTTGAATAAACTGAATATAGAAAACATTGATTATGTGTTAAATAAAAACGCAAAAGCAAATTTAGACTTAGATATAATAAATAATCTTATCCGATTAAAAAATGGAGTTTTGAATCTCGACAATTTAAAATTTAGTATTAATGGAAACATTGAAAAATCAGGCAATAAAAAAATAGACTTGCTTATTTCAGGAAAGAATCTGAATTTGAAAAGGTTTATTAAAAATTTACCACCAAAAGTAATCGATGAATTCCCAAATATAATCGGGCAAAAAGGCTTTGTAACTTTAAACTTAAGTATTTCGGGTGAAAATATTAAAATTAACAGGCCTCACATCGAAGCTTTGTTCTTATTAAATGATGTTCAGCTTTTTGATGTTGAAAGAGAAATAAGATTAAGCAATGTATATATTGATGGAGAGTTCACTAATGGTGTTGACAATATTTCGAATACTTCAAAATTGTCATTTAAGAGTTTTAAAATCAATTTAGAAAACAATTATTTTGAGGGAATTTTTGAATTGTCAGATTTTAAAAATCCACAAATCAAAATTGATCTTACTTCCGAATTGTATTTTGATGAAATAAAGGAAATATTCCAGATTGACACAATCGATATTTTAAAAGGATATGCAGAAACAAGAATAAAGTATAATGGAAGTTACAGTGAATTAAGGTCGTTTAAAATCCAGGATTTGTTAACTAAAGATTATACTGTTAATCTGGTTATTAAAGATGGAGAATTAAAATTCAAAAATCACCCCTTAGTTCTAAATGAGATTTCCGGTAATATTGATTTGAACAGAACTTTATATACTGATAGTCTTTATTTTAAAATAAACGACAATGATTTTTTATTAAAAGGCAGGGTATCAAAACTTTTCGAATATTTTAACGAAAAAGAAATTTTCAATATCAATGCAAAGTTATATTCCCGAAAATTAAACCTGAATGAATTAGCACTATTATTTAAAACTGATAAAACGGAAAATCCGGAATCATATCAACTCCCCGACAAATTAGCATTGCAATTAAGATTAAATATTGAAAATTTCGAAGCAGGCAAATTTTATGCAACAAACATAAAAGGAAACCTGAACTATAAGCCCCGAATGTTTTCTTTACATGAAATATCGTTTAATTCAATGAACGGGAAAGTAAAAGCGGGTGGTGTAATAATTCAAAAATTCAACAATGATTTTTTGGTTAAAACACAGAGCAGGCTTACTAATATTAACATGAACAAACTGTTTTATTCATTTAATAATTTTGGCCAGTCTTTTATTACCAATCAAAACCTGGAGGGCAGTTTAACCGGAGATGTTTATTTTTCTTCGGAATGGTCCGATGAAATTGAAATATACAAAAACACAGTAAGCTCTGAATGCGATATTACGATTTCAAATGGAGTGTTGAATAATTTTGAGCCTCTGTTAGGACTTTCAAGGTTTATTGACGTTGACGAACTAAAAAAGATTAGATTTTCAACTTTGAAAAATAAAATTACAATTAGAGATGAACAAGTAATTATTCCACAAATGGATATTGAATCATCTGCACTAAATCTCAAAGCTTCAGGAATTCACCAGTTTAGCAATGAATATACATACCATGTAAAAGTATTATTATCAGATTTATTATCTGGGAAAATGAAAAAATCTAAACGCAAAAAACAAGTTGATGAAAACATAGAAGAAGACGATGAAGGAAGAATAACTTTATATTTACTTATAGAAGGTGATAAAGATAAAAGCAGAGTTAAATACGACAGAAAAGCGGCACGCACAGTGCGAAAGGAAAACTTGAAAGATGAACGCAAAGAACTAAAGCAGATTTTAAACGAAGAGTTTGGATGGTTTAAAAAAGACAGCACTGTAAATAATGAAAAAAGACAAAATAGTAATCAGGACAAATTTGAAATTGAATTTGAAGAAAATCAACCGGAGCAAAAAAAGCCTGCTCGTCCGACAGGCGAGGAAGAAGAAATCGAATCCGGACAAAAGTTCATTATCGAATGGGAGGAAGATACTCTAAATAACATGTTACAATAAGTTAAGATATTTTTATACCGGACTCGTTTATAAATAATTATACTATTTTTACGGTGTTTATTAAATAATTATATTGACCTTGAATATTTATACAAAAAAACAAAAATGGAAACTTTTATTGCTTGTTGTTGCAGTTGTAATAGGGGTTTTAACATTCCTTACTACCAATAATCTTGCTCAGAAATTATCAGTTGAAGAGCGTAAAAAAGTTGAGCTTTGGGCTTTGGGAATGCGCCAACTTACGACTCTTGATAATGAAGAAAAAGATTACACATTTATTCTCGAAGTAATCAAAAACAACGAAACAGTTCCGGTTATTCTTACCGACAAAGAAGGTCAGATAATATCATCACGAAACTTGGATCCAAACAGGGAGAATGACACTATTTATTTGAGCAAACAGCTCGATAAAATGAAAAAAGCTAATGACCCAATTGAAATAACTTTATTAGATGGGAATAAGAATTTTATTTATTATAAAGAATCGATTTTATTAACGCGCCTTTTTTATTTTCCGATAATTCAATTTGGCGTAATAACGCTGTTTCTATTGGTTTCGTATATCGCATTTAATGTGTCGCGAAAAGCTGAACAGAACCAGGTTTGGGTTGGAATGTCAAAAGAAACTGCTCATCAACTAGGTACACCAACTTCTTCGTTAATGGCTAGTCTCGAATTATTAAGATTAAAAAATGTGGATGAAAAAATTATCGTAGAATTCGAAAAAGATGTTAACAGGCTGGAAAAAATTACCGAACGATTTTCAAAAATTGGCTCTGCCCCTAAACTCGAAAAACAGGATATTGTTAGTGTTTTAATAAATACTGTAAATTATATTAAGGCCAGGTCTTCAGATAAAATAAAATTTAAACTAAATTTTTTAGAAAGCGATCAGATTTTAGTGCCTTTTAATGCTTCTTTATTTGAATGGGTCGTAGAAAATTTATTAAAAAACGCCATCGATTCAATGGAAGGGAATGGAAACATAACAATTAATATTGATGATAGAATACAGTTTTTATTTATTGATATTATTGATGAAGGGAAAGGCTTGTCTAAATCAAAATATAAAACAATTTTTCAACCGGGATATACTACAAAACATCGAGGATGGGGACTGGGCCTGTCTTTGTCAAAAAGGATAATAGAGTTATACCACGATGGAAAGGTATTTGTAAATCATTCCGAAATTGACAAGGGTACAAACATGCGAATTGTTATGAAAAAGTAACAGTTCTATTAATCGTTAGGAGTTTTTAAATATTGGGGAGGAATCAATATTAATTGTGCCGCAATTATTAGCAAATTAACAGGAATAATGGAAATTTGGAATTATGGATTTTGAAATCTCCAATATTCCAATATTCCATTTTTTAAGTATCTGTAAGCTTTGAGTCATTTTTTCTTTTTTTATTCAAATATTAATTTATACTTTTGCACGATGTAATTTTTAGAAGGTGTGGATCAATTAAGCAAATATCGAATTGTTTATCAAGGCTTAAGTGAAGGATTGCATGAATTAGATTTTGAAATTGATGATTTGTTCTTTGAGAGTTTGGAATATTCAGACATTAAAAAAGGTGGTCTAAAAGCAAAGGTTTATTTAAATAAAAAATCAACTTTTTTGGAATTAGACTTTAAGATTGATGGATATGTTGAATTAATTTGTGATCGTTGTTTAGACGAATACAAACAGTCGGTTAATTACGAGGGTAAATTATATGTTAAGTTTTCGGAAAAAGAAGATGAACCGGCCGATAATGTAATTTGTTTATTACCTACAGATCACGAATTAGATATTTCTCATTATATCTACGAAAGCATAAATTTGAGTATTCCTTTAAAACGAGTTCATCCCGACGATGAAAATGGTGATGTAACTTGTAATCCGGAAATGTTAGAAAAATTAGAAAACTATAAAACAGGTGAACCTGCCGATGACAATATTGACCCAAGGTGGGAAGATTTAAGAAATTTAAAGACAAACAATAATAATTAGAAGAAATGGCACATCCAAAGAGAAAGATATCAAAACAGAGAAGAGACAAGAGAAGAACACATTACAAAGCAACACCACCAACTGTTGCAGCATGTTCAAATTGCGGTGCTACACATGAGTATCACAGAGTTTGTCCTGAGTGCGGATATTACAAAGGGCAATTAGCTGTTGATAAAGAAGTAAACGCATAGCTTAAGAAATTCAAACTCGTATGAGAATTGGAATAGATATTATGGGTGGCGATTTTGCTCCTGAAGCTACGGTTTTAGGGGCAATTTTAGCTCATAAAGAAATATTATCCGAAAATCGAATTGTACTTATTGGAGATCAGGAAAAAATTCTTGAAATATTAAATCGTGAAAATGTAAATCCTGATAGTTTTGACATTGTTCATGCATCCCAAAATATTGAAATGCATGATCACCCGGCAAAGGCTTTTTCTAAAAAGCCGGATTCTGGTATTGCAATAGGATATGGCCTCTTATTAAAAGGCGAAATCGAGGGATTTGCCAGTGCGGGAAATACCGGAGCGATGCTGGTTGGTGCAATGCATACTGTTAAATCAATTCCCGGTGTTATTCGTCCGGTAATTACAGCATCTATACCAAAACCTGATGGTTTGTATTCAATAATACTTGATGTTGGAATTAATCCCGATACAAAACCGGATGTACTTTACCAGTATGGAATTTTAGGATCGATTTATGCAGAACATGTGCATAACATAAAAAACCCCAAAATTGCTTTAATGAATATTGGTGTTGAAGAAGAAAAGGGAAACCTGGTAACAAAATCAGCACATGAATTAATGAAAGATTCCACTGACTTTAACTTTATTGGAAATATCGAAGCTAATGAAATATTTAGTGAAGATAGAGCTGATGTTATTGTTTGTGACGGATTTGTTGGCAATGTGATATTGAAAGAAGCAGAAGCTTTTTATACTTTATTTAAGAAAAGAAAAATTCAGGACGAATTTCTTGAAAAGTTCAATTTTGAAAATTATGGAGGAACTCCAATTTTAGGAGTAAATAAGAATATCGTAATTGGCCATGGTATTTCGAATGATATCGCCATTAAAAATATGATTCTCCACACGAAAGAAGTGATTGAAGCAAACCTTTCTGAAAAAATCAAAGTGGCATTTAAATGACAAAATTAAGAACAACAATTACAGGCATAGGAGCATATGTTCCGGATTATATCCTTACCAATGACGAATTGAGTAAAATGGTCGATACTTCTGATGAATGGATTATGACCAGGATTGGAATAAAAGAAAGACATATTATCAAAGAGGAAGGAGAAGGATCTTCATTTGTAGGTGCTAAGGCTGTACAACAGTTGCTTGAAAAAACAAATACTTCACCCGATGAAGTTGACTTGTTAATTTGTGCTACCGTTACTCCTGATCATCAGTTTCCTGCAACAGCAAATATTATTAGCGATAAAGTTGGAATTAAAAATGCATTTAGCTTTGATTTAAATGCCGGATGTTCAGGATTTTTATATGCATTGTATACTGCATCAAAATATGTTGAATCAGGATCGTATAAAAAAGTAGTAGTTGTTGGTGCAGAAAAAATGTCATCAATTGTTGATTACCAGGATCGTGCGACTTGTCCTATTTTTGGTGATGGAGCAGGAGCTGTAATGATTGAACCAACCACCGAAAATATTGGTATTGTTGATTCTATATTACAATCGGATGGCGCAGGAAGAGTTCATTTACACCAAAAGGCGGGAGGTTCTGCAAAACCGGCATCTCACGAAACAATAGATGCGCGCGAACATTATATTTATCAGGAAGGTCAATCTGTTTTCAAATGGGCAGTTTCGAAAATGGCAGATGTTTCGATTGAGGTGATGGAAAGAAATGGAATTACTCCTGATACTTTAGCATGGTTAGTGCCGCATCAGGCAAATATGCGGATAATAGAAGCTACAGCCAAAAGAATGGGGATTAAAAAAGAGCAGGTGATGATTAATATCCAGAGATATGGAAATACAACGTCTGCTACACTACCCCTTTGCTTGTGGGAATGGGAAGATCAGTTAAAGAAAGGCGATAATATAATTCTTGCAACCTTTGGTGCAGGATTTACCTGGGGAGCAATGTATGTGAAGTGGGGTTACGATGGTAAAAATGTAAAGAAATAAAATACAGAGTTTATTATAGATTAAACATCCGAAGTATTTAATATTTCGGATGTTTTGTTTTTATATGTAGAATATTTCCCAAAGTTTAAAGCTTTTAAAAAGCTTATTAGATAATATTTTTTTTGCAAAATCAATCAGAATTTCTGCATTTTTTTCAGGATCATCGGCATCTAACTTAACCGGATAAACAGAGTTTTCTTCACGGCTGTTCAATCCAAAACTATAACTTTTATCATAATAACAAAGTGTTATATCGGCAACAGTGCCTAGTTGCCCGTTTTTAAGCGATTCTAAAGCTTGTTTTACATTCTGTCCCCCAAGCTTCTTTCTAATCCTCAAAATGCAATTCTCGAGATGTTGTGCGTCAAATCCGGCATATTCATTTACGAGTCGTTTTACCCGAATAGTTTTATCAAGCTCCATTTTAATTACAGGGGCGGAGCGCATTAAACTGAACAGTTCATCAGGTATCCAGTTTGATCCTATGGAATGACTTTCATCTTCTAACCATATTGGCTTGGAAACATCCAATGAAAACCACTCATATATCAGGTTGTTTTCAAATTGTTCGTTTGTTGATTGCTGTTCTTGCCCAAGTGCACCAAACACGGATCCTTTATGATGTGCAATACCTTCGAGATTAACAACCTGTTCTCCTTTTTCTTTAATTTTGAGTAGTGTTTCTGTTTTCCCGCTTCCGGTTAAACCACCTAAAATAATTATGTTTTTAGAAGAAGCAAGTTGAGACTTGCCGTATTTTCGGAAGGCCTTATATCCACCTGTAAGCACATAAGTTTTTATTCCAATAGTTTCGAAGAGCCAAGCCATGCTTTCACTTCTCATTCCCCCACGCCAACAATGCACCAGTATTTTATTATCTTTTGCCAGTTTTCTTGATGTGTCTGCAAACGATCTGAGTTTTTGTCCCACTATCTCCAGACCTTTTAGAACGGCTTCGTCTCTGTTCTTTTGTTTATAGATTGTTCCAACTATAGCTCTTTCTTCATCAGTAAAAATCGGGATATTAAATGCACCGGGAATTCGGCCTGTTTCAAATTCTTTTGGCGATCGAACATCTATAACAGGAATGTCTTTTGACATTTGAATAAATTCTTCTATGTTGATTTTTTGAGCCATAATGCACTTTTAGTTTTGCGAAATTAGGTAAAATTATAAAGAAAACCTCCAAGGTTTTCAAAACCTTGGAGGTTTCTCCGGTTAATTTTTTTTTGATATTTATAGGCAATCTCTAATAATTCATTTCTTTCAAAAAATAAAGATAATAAATGAGATGCAAGGCATATTTTTTTTGAATAGCCATAGTTATTGAAAATAAAATATAACGCAGTCAGATCGTTTGTTCTCTTTATTCCCATTTGGTTTCCATAGCTTTCCAAATTCTTCGTCAAAACTTTTCGTATTATCCCGATAGTCCTTCAAAGCT
>JAUWQL010000101.1 GCA_030611105.1 Bacteroidales bacterium | reverse complement strand
AATGTTACTCTTGCTAAATTAGTAAATGGTGGAAACAATCAGGTATTAACTACCGATGGTGCAGGAAATCCACAATATGAAGATAAATCAAATTTCACATCTTCTGCACTTACATCTACTCATATTTATGTCGGTGATGCTACAGGTGTTGCTGCTGATGTTGCTATGAGCGGTGATGCTACAATGGCTAATGACGGTACACTTACTATTGCTAACAATGCTGTAACTCTCGCAAAAATGGACGACATGGCTACTAGCTCATTGATTTATAGAAAAACTGCAGGAATAGGAGCTCCGGAAGTTCAAACACTTGCAACATTAAAAACAGATTTAGGATTGACGGGAACAAACTCCGGCGACCAAACTTCTATTGTTGGTATTACAGGAACTTTAACACAATTTAATACGGCATTAACTGATGAAGATTTTGTAAGTCTTGGTGGTACGGAAACACTAACTAACAAAACACTAACTTCTCCAACGATTAATACAGCAACTATTGCCGGAGGTACTATAAATAATACACCAATTGGTAGTACTACGGCTTCAACAGGAGCATTTACTACATTATCAGCAAGTGGAACAACAACATTAAATGGCGCATTTAACTACGGAGTTGATGCTACAAGTGGTAATGATGCATATGCAATAACTCTTTCACCTGCTCCAACAGCCTATGTGGCAGGAATGATGGTAATATTCAAAGCAGGGGACAGTAATGTAGGAGCTTGTACAATAAATGTTAACGGACTTGGTGTGACAAATATTAAGAGAGATGATAATAGTGGAGTTCTGGTAGATCTTGCTGATGACACTATTGACGCTAATGGTATTTATATCCTTGTTTATGATAGTGCCCAATTTGTACTAATCCAGTAAATTACCATTTGATATTAATTGTAAATAATCCCAATCAAATGAATAAAATTAGAATAAATAAAATGAAATTTGTGAAAATACTAATCATCACCATAGCAGTATTGCTGATTACCATCAATATTTCTGCGCAACAACAGACCGAGAAATCAACTAATGCAGATCGAAAAGAAGTTAAATTAACTTCTCAAACGGATACCTTGCAATATGCCATTGGTGCATTTATTGGTCAGTGGATGGTAAAAAATTCTTTCGAAGTGCAAAATGCAAACTTGTTTTTAAAAGGCTTAGATGATGTTTTGCAGAATAAACTACTAGCGGTAACTGATTCTACCATAGCTCCTATTGTTTCGGCGTACCAGCTTTCGGCGCAAAACGAACGTAGTAGATTACTGGAAGAACAGTTGTTTGAATCTTTAAAAGGCAAAACAGGAGTTGGTGTTTTACCTGATGGTGTACATTATATTGTAAGAAAGCAAGGCAATGGAATTCGCCCAACAGTAAAAGATACGGTAGTAATTAATGCAGTTGGCGTTTTCCCTGACGGTACCGTCTTTGAAGATACCTATCAGAAAAAGCAACCAATTACTAATATAGTATCAAATTTAATTCCCGGGTTAAACGAAGCAATTCAATTAATGCCCGAAGGTTCGGTATGGAGAATTTTTATTCCATCGGCACTGGCTTATGGTTCGGCAGGTTTAACCAATATAATTCCGCCAAACACCGCTTTGGTTTTTGATATTACATTAATAGAAGTAAAGAAATAATAGAAAGACCTAATAGGTCATCCCGATAATTATCGGGACTGTTAGGTCTCATAAAAATACATGAACAACAGAAATAAACATATATAACAAGATGATTGAATTAAAAAACAATAATGAAAAATTGAAGCTGCGCGATAGCTTGTTTTGGGATATTGACCCGAAAAGGCTTAATGCTCATTCTTCAAAAATGCTTATTGTGGAGCGTGTACTTACCCGTGGTAATATGTTCGAATTCAAACAATTAATAAAATTTTATCCGGTTCGCGAATTAAGTCAAATAGTATTGAAAATAGGGTATATGGACGCCCGGTCTCTTAATTTTATTTCGGGATATTTAAACATTCCAAAAGAGAATTTTTTATGTTACAGAAAGAAGCTATCGAACCCCGTACATTGCAACTTCTAGAGGCCCTTCAGGCCGATAGTATGTTTGCCCAATTTCATCTGGCTGGTGGAACCGGTCTTGCTTTGCAGATAGGACACAGGCTATCTGTCGATCTGGATTTATTTTCACTTACTCCGTTTGACAGCAATTTTTATCTGGAATATTTAGAAAAAGAGTATCAGTTTGTACTTGACTATAGTGCCATAAGCACCTTAAAAGGGAGTATCAGGAATATAAAGCTTGATTTTATAACACACTCTTATGACTTATTGATGCCTGTTGTTAAAACAGAAAATATACGCCTATACTCACAAGCAGACATCGCAGCAATGAAAGTAAATGCCATTGCCGGAAATGGTACACGTTCTAAAGATTTTATCGATCTGTACTTTTTGCTTAAGCAATATTCTATCAATCAAATACTTGAATTTTATCAAAAAAAATATAATGATCGCAATACATTTCATGCCCTTAAAAGCTTAAACTACTTTGACGAGGTTGATTTAGCCGACTGGCCTGTATTGATTAAAAATAAAAAAGTAACATGGAGTGAAGTAAAAACAACTATTGATAAGCTCTGTAAAGAATATATAAAAAATTTGTAAATAAAAGATCTAACAGGTTTTAAAAACCTGTTAGGTCTCATAAACTGAATGAATAACAGAAATAAACATATAAAGAATAATAACTATAAGATGATACGATCTTTAATGAAGATTGTAATTGTTTTGTGTTTTTCTTTGTTGTTATTTCAGTCAAATACTTTAAAAGCCCAGGTTTTAAATAATAATGGTGCTGTTATTTCTGTTACTGCCGGAGTTGTTTTACAGGGTGATACTTTGGAAAATACAGCAACAGGTAATATTAAAAATAATGGTACTATTGGATTGCGTGGCCATTATATAAATGTTGGAACGACTGAAGGTAATGGTATTTATAACATTCAGGGAAACTGGACCAATACCGGTACTTTTAATGCAGATGCCAGTACAGTTAACTTTATTGGTAGTAATAACCAGATTATTACAAGTACGGGTGGTGAATTATTTTTTGATTTAACCATTAATAACTCCGGGGCATCATCGGTAACTAATAGAATTATATTATTAAATAATGTAAATATTTCCAATAATTTAACTATTGCACAAGGTAATGTTGAAACCGGAGCAAATACTCTTTACCTGACCAATCCATTAACTACATCCCTTGATTATACTTCGGTAACAGGTAGCCGTGTAATTGGAAAATTTGAAAGAGGAATTAATGCCGCTGATAATTACTTATTCCCGATTGGTTCTGATGATAATTATAATCCGATGAACTTAAGCTTTAATGCTATACAAAGTGCGGGTTCGGTATTGTCGGAATTTATATCAAGCGATCCTGACAGTATTGGTTTACCTCTGCCGGATCCGGGTTACCTTAATCCTGCAGATAGTGTTGAAGTATATGATGCGGATAGTACAGGTTATTGGAGTGTCACTGCAAATGGTTTTGCGTCCGATGATTTTGATGTTAATCTGGATGGAACAGGTTTTACAGTTCCGGATCAAAATGTTACCAGAATAATAAAACGACCTAATGGTGGTGACTGGACACTGGACGGTAAACATAAAGATGCTATTAGCCCTGTTGCATACAGGAATACGCTGATAGGAGGAGTAGCAGGTACAGGGCATCATTTCGGATGGGGACATATAAGGCCAAGAATTCAAACCCAACCAGCAGATACCGCCATTTGTGATGGAGAAAGTGCTACTTTCTCAATAGTGGCAACCGGACGTGGAACATTAACTTATGAATGGCAAGTTCTTGAATTAAGTGGAGGATGGCAAGATATTACAGATGATGCCATTTATGATAATTCAGATACAGACACACTCTTAATAATGGCTGCTGATACGTCAATGAATGGGTACAAATACCGTGTAACTGTATTTGATAGCTTAGGAAACTTTCATCGTAGCAATGCACAGGCAACACTTACTGTAAATCCAAGACCTGAAGCTACCGCTACTCCACAAATGGATACTATTTGTAATGGAGAAACAACACATATTGTATTAACAAGCACTGTGCCAGGCACAAGTTTTGCATTAACGGTTCTATATGATGGAAGCGGTTTTGGTGCAAATACGACATTAGATGGAGATACAATAAAACAAACTTTAAATAATCTAACACTATTTGCCGATTCTGTTGTTTATCGAATATTCCCAACCGGGCCGGGCTCAACCAGTTGTGGTGGTACTGCAGATACAGTTATTATTTGGGTAGAACCAACCGTTGAAATTAATGCTGTGAGTGATACTATTTGTAACGGTGATGCTACAAATATTATGGTTACAAGTCCAAACACTACTACAAATGGTATTAGGTATACATGGACTGTGGCTGATAATCCTAACATCACAGGAGAAAGCAACAGCACTGGAAATGGACAAGATATTGACACTGCAATTGAGCAAAACTTAACAAATACCAGTCTTACTAAGCAATTAGTTCAATATGTTATTACTCCATGGACAGTAAATGCCAGCGACAATAATGAGTGTACTGATGTCGGAGAAGTAATTACTATTGATATCTGGATTGAACCTACCGTGGAAATTAATGCTGTAAACGATACCATTTGTGATGGCGATAATACAAATATAATGGTTACAAGTCCTAATACTACCACAAATGGTATTAGATATACATGGACTGTGGCTGATAATCCTAACATCACGGGGGAAAGCAACAGCATCGGAAATGGACAAAATATTAGCACAGCAATCATTCAAACATTAGATAATGTTTCTGATAGCAAGCAACTCGTGCAGTATGTAATTACTCCCTGGACTGTTAATGCCAGTGACTATAATGAATGTACGGATGCCGGGGAAGTAATTACAATTGATATCTGGATCAATCCAACACCTAGATTAATAACAACGATTTTGCGTGATACTATTTGTAACGATACACGAACACACATTACATTAACAACACCAACAGTTTTAACAGATGGTATAGTGACATTTGATTATACATCTATTGCTGATGCCGGATTAACAGGAAACAGTTCAGCCAATGATTTAATTCATGACGATATTATTGAAGATTTATTACATAATAATACGGCGTACCCTGCATATCCATTGGTTGTTCGATATACAATAATACCAAGAACGTTGTCTACTGGTTGTGCTTACGGGCCAATCGTAACAGATTCAATAACTGTTCATCCTACGGCTGATACAGATATGTTTACTGATAGTGTTATATGTTATATGGAATCAAACGGAACTGCTTCTGTTGTAGCTGAAAATGGTCATAATATATTTACTTATGAATGGAATGATCCGCTAAATCAAATAGATTCCTTAGCAACCGGCTTGCCAATTGGCTGGTATACTGTAACTGTAACAGACAATCAAGCATGTACAAAAATCGATTCAGTTTTAATTGAACAACCATACAGACTTATACCTGTTATTGATACTGTTAAAAATGTTTCCTGTTTTGGAGTTGGTGATGGATATATTGTCCTTGACCCAACCGGAGGTAATGCAACATATTCATATTCCTGGTTACCAACAGGAGAAACTACCGACTCAATCGGGGGATTAGATGGTGCACTTTATTATGTTACAGTAACAGATTGGAAAGGATGTGCCCAGGACACAGTAATAGAAGTAGGTGAGCCTCCTCAAGGTTCAATCTTTGTTGACCCAATCCATGTTAGTTGTAATGGCGAAAATGACGGATCGGCAGAAGCAGTAACCGTTGGGCCTTACACTTATTTATGGTCACCAACAGGTGAAACAACAGCGATAATTAATAATTTATCTCCCGGGCCATATTCCGTTATTGCAACAAATGCCGAAGGGTGTGAATATAAAGGATCGATAACTATTACTGAACCGGATTCATTGCTTGTTGATTCTATAATACCAACTAGGATTTCTTGTGCCGGCGATGCTGATGGAACAATTGACTTATTTATTTCCGGTGGCAATACAGAAATACCTTATACATATAATTGGTTTTCCTCTGACGGAACAGGACATGTTACGGATATTGAAGATCAAACAGGATTGTCAGGTGGAATGTATTATGTAACAATAAATGACTGGCGAAATTGTGAAATTACAGATTCAGCATACATTAACGAGCCACCATTTTATTCATCAAGTATAACGTCAAATGATGTTACATGTAATGGAGATGAAAATGGTGAAATTGATCTGACAGTTATAGGAGGAAACACCGAAGAACCATATACATTTAACTGGACAACACCCGATGGAACAGGGCATGTTACGGATATTGAAGATCAAACAGGATTGTCAGGAGGATCATATTATGTAATCATTACCGATGCTAAAGATTGTGAACTATACGATTCAGCTATTATTGCTGAACCTGATTTGCTGGAAACATTTATTTATGAAACTAATGTAACTTGTTTTGGTTATGATGATGGAACAGCTAAATTAGATATTTTAGGTGGAAGCGGAGGATATATTATTAGCTGGGATCCTCCTGGTGGTGAAACTGCCGATTCCATTTATGGATTATCTGCCGGAACTTATTATGTAACTGTTACCGATGGAAATGCTTGTTTATCCACTAATTATGTAGAAATTACAGAGCCTGAACAAATTGACAATAATGAAACATTTGAAAACATTACCTGCTTTGGTTATAGCAATGGAAAAATAATAATCACTCCTACAGGTGGTACTCTTCCATATAATTATTTATGGAGTCATTCCACTGTATTTACAGATAGCCTTGCAGAAAATCTTGATGCCGGAAATTACTCTGTTTCTGTTATCGATGGCAATAATTGTGTCGAAATTTCTAGTATTGATATTACGCAACCTGATCCACTGGTATTTGATCTTTTCATCAAGGACGACATTACTTGTTATGGTGATGAAGATGGATATATTTCATTTAACATGTTTGGAGGTACACCGGATTATACATACACATGGTCGAATGGATATACAGAAACATCTGTTGATATGCTCTCTGAAGGATTATATAGCATAAATGTTACAGATATTCATAATTGTGAAATAGACACGACAGTAGAAATTGTTGAACCGGAAAAACTAATTATAGTTCCTGTTTTAAGAATGCCAACATGCCCCGATATTCAAGATGGATATATTGAATTAAATATTGCAGGAGGAAGATTACCTTATATTATATACTGGGATAATGGAAGCTTTGAAGAAGACCTTTATGAAATACGATCAGGTATTTATGATGTGCTAATTAATGATTCCAGTTTATGTGAAATTGATACTTCATTTATTGTAAGAAGTGCTCATGATTTTTGTATTAAAATACCATCAGCCTTTACTCCTAATGCAGACAATATTAATGATAAGTGGGAAATAGGCATGAGAGGTTTATATCCAAATGCAGAAATTGAGATTTTTAACAGATGGGGTAAAAGAATCTTTTTCTCTAAAGGATATGAAGAATCTCAGTATTGGGACGGAACACTTAATGGCAAAGAGCTTCCGATGGATGCATATTATTATATTATTAATTTGAAAAATGGATCGAAACGAATATCAGGAACTATTACATTAATTAGATAAAAAATAATGGGTCTGGTTTAAATGAGCGTTAGAAAGTATAAACTATTTTGGGTTAAAACCCATTTTAATTCCGAATTACTAACCCCAGGCTTAAGCCTGGGGTTATGGGATACTTGTTAATACAGGGCTTTAGCCCGATACTTTTACATACGCTAAATTAAACTAGAGCCAAAAAAATATTCAATAGCAAATGATTGCAACTAGCATGTTTTATTTATAAATTTATAGAACCTTTTTTTTTAATACCGTATACTAAAATATTATTTATTATAAGCAAACCTAAAACCATGAAAATATTAAAACTAAGCCTCCTTTTTATTGTTGCTACACTATTCATTTCAAATTCAGGTAAATCGCAAGAACCCTTAAAACATATAAAGAAGATCTATCGAGCTGAAAACGGGAAGTTATATGCAAATAAAGATTTACCATTATATTTTCGAATATCTACTTCGGCGGATGCTGATACAGAATCATACCTTTTAATGCCAAGTAAAGATTCCAAAAAATATGCAAATCCAATGTATCTTGATTCAGAAGGTTATAACACTTTCAGGTCACCTTCAAAAGTTGATACTGTAACTAAAAAAGTTGTTTATCCTTTAGAAGATATTATTTATGAAATATACTCCGATAGTAAATCTCCCGTAACAAAATTCTCTTTTGATAATAAAAAATATTATAAAAAAGATACTATTTATTATTTCAGTGAAAAACTTGAAGTAAAATTCACTGCATATGAAGCTACATCAGGTTTAGAAGCAACGTATTATTCAATTAACGGACTAGGCTATAGTAAATTAACATCGCCAATTGAACTTAACGAAGAAAAATTATACAAAATAAAATTCTATTCAGTTGATAATGTAGGAAACGCAGAACCACCAAAATCAATTAATATCAAGATTGACCTTACTAATCCAACTACAAAATTATCTGTTAATCCCGATCTTTACAATGACATTCTGTCTCCAAGATCAAAAATAAGCCTTGAAGCGATTGATGAAAATTCAAAAATTAAAAAAACTGTTTTTGCTATAAACGGTGGTACTTTTTATAACTACCATAATCCTATAAAAATTTCCAGATTAAAGGAAGGCGAACACACAATTGTCTATTATTCAACTGATAATGTAGGGAATAAAGAAACACCCAAAGAATATAAATTTTATTTAGATAAAACTCCTCCAATGATTGTTGATGAGTTAATTGGAAATACATTCATTGCCAACGGAAGAGAATATTCATCGGGACGAAGTAAAGTTAAGCTTACAGCAATGGATAACAAAGCCGGAGTTAGAGAAATACGTTACTCAATTAATGATGGTGAATTTTTAGAATATACCAAACCTTTTTATTTATCTAAATCTGGTAAGCTAAAAATACAATCATTTGCTACTGACAATGTTAACAATCAAATGATTAGCACTATATTGACTAATAAATCCAGTATTTCTTATGTCGATTTATCCGGTCCTACTCTTGGGCATCTTTTTCAGGGAGCCAGTTTTATATCTAAAGATACTGCTTATATAACATCAAATACAAAAATTAAACTTGCTGCAAAAGATGGTGATTCGGGTTATAAAAGAATGGAATATAGTATCAACAATAATGAGATCATCGAGTATACCAACTCTTTTAGTATAAAAAACGAAGGTACACACTCAATCACATATACGGGATATGATAATGTTGATAACTCAAGCACAAATACATTTATATGTGTAGAAGATAATACCGGACCAGAAATCTTTTTCCGACTTAGTATTTTATCTGATAAATCTAAAAATATTGAAGGGAAACATTATGATGTTTATCCTAATCATGTTGTATTATTTTTATCTTCAACTGATTCGTCTGTTGGATTCGACAATATATTATATTCGGTAAATGGATTGCCCGACAAGGCATATACAAGTTTAATTAAAGGTTTTCAGCAAAAAAAGTTATATTCCATTAAGGTTACTTCAATTGATAAATTAGGTAATAAAAGTCAAAAAACTGTTGATTTTTATGTTGAATAGTTAGTTTATCAAAAAAAGCCCTTACATGATCAAAAGAATAAATATAATATTTCTTTTTATCTCAATTATTTTAATTGACTATCATGCTATTGCCCAAGACCTTGAAAAATCTGTACAAAATAAAATAAATGAATATAAATCTGAGCTTGAAAAATTTAAAGCAGAAAACAATACTATCCAACAGGCCGATTTTCTGAATAAAATTGCTTACTTATATTGGGAAAATGAAGACTATACCAATACTATAAAATATTTCTCAGAATCACTCGAAATCAATCAAACGAATAACAACCTAAATGGAGTAAAATCCCTTTATTATAATATTGGACTAATTTATTCAGACCAGGAAGATTATCAAAATTCATTAACTAATTTTAATAAAGGCTTACAAATTGCCCGCCAGTTAAATCAAAAAGACGGGATATTCACGGGCTTAATGAATAAGGCTACAGTTTTAAAAAATCTGTCGAAGAACCAGGATGCCATAAATAACATTAACGAGGCTCTTATATATGCCCGGGAGTTAAATAATCTAAAATTAGTAAGAACGTGTTATGGTATGCTTGCCGAAAACTATGAACTTTTAGGCGATTCGGAAAATACCATGAAATATTTCGAACAGTTTGCATCACTGGATAAGCATATTAAATCTGAACAAATAAAAGAAATTGAAGAAAAATCTAAAGAGCAGGTTCAGAAAGCACAAAATGCAAAAATACAAACAGAAAAAACTTTATCTGAAACATCGGATCAACTCGAAAAAACTCAAAAAACATTACTAGAAACAGAAGAAATAACCAAACAACAACAGCTAGAGCTTGATTTAAAAGAAATTACCATACGCGAAAAGGAAGCAGAATTACGTAACAAACGAATTATCCTTTTAAGTATTTCGTTTATTTTCTTTTTAATCTTATTCTTTTCAATTTTAGTTTTACGACAGTTTAAAGCAAAAAAGAAAGCAAATAAACTTTTAGAAGAACAAAACGAACAAATCAAAATACAAAAATCAGAAATTGAATCTCAGCGAGACCTTGCCAATCAACAAAAAAAGGATATAACCGATAGCATAGAATATGCAAAACGAATTCAACATGCCCTATTGCCTCCTCTCAATTTTATAAAAAGAAATTTACCCGAGCATTTCATATTATTTAAACCCCGAGATATCGTTAGTGGTGATTTTTACTGGATGATGAATAAAGATGGAAAAATTATTATTGCTGCCGCTGATTGTACCGGTCATGGTGTGCCAGGCGCATTTATGAGTATGTTAGGTACTGCATTTTTAAATGAGATTGTTACAAAGATTACAGAAAACAAACATATTTATTCATTACAAGCCAACGAAATATTAAATCAGCTTCGAAATTATATTATTGATTCGCTACATCAAACCGGTGCCGAGAACGAGTCTCAAGATGGAATTGATATTTCGTTATGTATTATCGACTCCGAAAAACAGAAACTTCAATTTGCTGGTGCACATAATCCTTTATATATTATAAAAAATAATAAACTGGAAGTTATTAAAGGAGACAGAATGCCTGTTAGCATTCATAAAAATGCTCATAAATCATTTGAAAATCACGAGATTGATATTAAAGAAAATGACATAATCTATATTTTTTCTGATGGATATTACGATCAAATTGGAGGGCCAAAAAACCGCAAATTCATGTCGAGAAATTTCCGTGATTTGCTTTTAGAAATCCATAAAAACCCAATGACCGTTCAAAAAGAGATTTTAAATAAAACATTTGAAGAATGGAGAGGCGATAATATTCAATTAGATGATATATTGGTTATTGGTATAAAATTGGAAGTTGCCATTGAAAAAACACAAACAAAAGACACATACGACTGGAGCAAAAAAACAATTCTGATTGCCGAAGATACTGAAATGAACTATTTATTCCTTGTTGAAGCTTTAAAACACACTAATGTTGAAATTTTAAGAGCTAAAGACGGTGAAGAGGCTATTGACGTTTTCAATAAAAATGATCAAATTGATTTGATTTTAATGGATATAAATATGCCTAAGCTGGATGGCTTTGAAACAACCAAACGAATCAAAGAAATAAGAAAGGATATCACTATTATTGCACAAACGGCTTTAAATCTCGAAGACGCAAAAGAAAAAGCAGAAGAAGTCGGTTGCGATGACTTTATTCTAAAACCAATACAACTTAAATTATTTTTGTCTATATTAGATTCGTATTTAAAATCTTAAAAAAATACCTATGGACAAATTCAATCTTGAAGGAACAGATTCTACTCCAAAAATTCAATTTGATAAAGAATCGGGTAAGTTTGAAATTACCGGAAGATCATTCCCCGAAGAAAGTAGAAGTTTTTATGCTCCGGTATTTAAATGGCTTGAAGAATATGCTCAAAATCCAAATGAGGAAACTTTTTTCGAATTTAAAATGGACTATTTTAATTCTTCATCTTCACTCATTATTTTAGAAATACTGAATTTATTAGACGCTATATATAAAAAAGATAAAAAAGTTACAATATCCTGGAGCTATCTTAAAATTGATGAAGATATGCAAGAGGCTGGAGAAGAATACTCTGATTTGGTTAGTCTCCCCTTTGAATATCATGCTTTGGAAGAAATAGAATTTTAATAAACTATTTAATTTATACTGGAAACCATAGATTATTTATATAAATACAAGTATGGAACCTTTGATTATTAGAGCCACGGAAGAATCTCCCGGAATAAATTTCGACAAAGAAATAGGAAAATTCTTAATCTTCGGAAAATCATTCCCTGAAGACGTAAGGAGATTTTTTGATCCGGTTCTTTTCTGGCTTGAGGAATATGCTCAAAATCCAAATGAAGAATCTAAATTCGAAATTAGATTAGAATATTATAATTCAGCCTCATCAACCATGCTCCTCGACATTTTATACATTCTGGAGCGAATAGTTAATGACGAGTGCAAGAAAATAACCATTGTATGGTATTATATTGAAATTGACGACGATATGCTTGATTCAGGAAAAGAATATGCTGAAATTGTTAATATTCCTTTCGAATTTAAAATAATTAAAGACTATTAACCTGAGCTCAATATAAGAATTTTTTACAGCTTCATGGGGTTTTTCATAGACAAGTCATATTTTTGAAAGACTATCGGGATAATCTAAAAAAATATGAGGAAGTATATGGGAAACCTCATGATGCCCATAGGGAAAGCAAATATAGCGCAATCTTTAAGGAAGAAATCTTTTGAAATAACCCGTTATTACTTCAAGTTTTCTTCCTCAAATCTCACACTCTATTTGCTTTCTGTAAATTAATTCTTATACCGAACTCAGGTTAATAACATTTAAGAAATTATTAACTTGCTTTTGTTGAATAATTTGAATAACAATTCATAATTTTACATGCTCTTTAAAAAATATATAAAATGGCAGGAAAAATTAACATTAACGTAAGATCTGAAATTGGTGAATTAGAAGGTGTTATACTTCATACTCCCGGAAGTGAAGTAGAAAATATGACTCCGAAAAATGCAGAAAGAGCTCTTTATAGCGATATTTTAAATCTTTCTGTAGCAAAAAAAGAATATTCTCAGTTTATCGGAGTTTTAGATAAATTAACGAGAACCTTTCAGGTTAAAGACTTACTGGCTGATATTCTTACCAATAAGAAAGTAAAAGATACTCTTTTACATAAAATCTGTCAATACGAACAAAAGTGCAATTTGAGTGAATACCTTAGTTCCCTGGATCCAAAAGAACTTGCCAGACAACTTATCGAAGGAGTTATTGAAGAAAAAGATACCTTAACCAAATATCTTAATAAAGAAAGATATTCATTAAGGCCTTTACATAATTTCTTTTTTACGCGTGATGCAGCCATGGCGGTACTCGATGATGTATTAATAGGACGAATGGCAAGCAATGTACGTGAACGCGAATCGTTGATAATGGAAGCTATTTTCGATTATCATGAATTATTTCTTACCAAAACTGTTAATCCGTTAAATAGCCCGAATTACAATTCAAATACATCAATTGAAGGAGGTGATGTTTTAGTTGCACGTGATGATATTTTATGTATTGGAACCGGGACAAGAACTACTACACAAGGAATTGACTTTATTATTGATCAATTATTAGCTCAAAAAGAAAAGAAACGTCATATTTTGATTCAGGAATTACCG
>JAUWQL010000116.1 GCA_030611105.1 Bacteroidales bacterium | reverse complement strand
TCTTGGGAATAATGGTTTAAGCTTAAGATGGGGAAAGCAGTGGAATAACAGGTTTTATACAAAGTTTCTCTTAAGTCAGTCGAAATTTTTTAACGAATTTTTAAGTACCGAACAGTATGAGTTAGATTTTGAAAATTATATTACTTTTAAAATTCAGAATACAAATGATATTGACGAAAAAGCATTAAAATTTAATTCCGAGTACAAATATTCAGATAACTTAAGCCTTGATTTTGGTTATGAACTCGTTAATCAGCGTATAAACTATATATTAAAATATTCATATGATGACATTGAAGAAATTGGTGAGGATATTTCTAACAATAGTTATTTGCACTCGGCTTTTTTACAAGGCAGGCTTGAAAATTTTTATAAATTCGATCTAAGCCTGGGACTCCGAAGTAGCTATTATAAGCAAACAGATAAATTATATTTAGAACCCAGATTTAATTTAACATATCACTGGAACAATTATTTTAGATTAAAAGCAGCGATAGGAAAATATAATCAGTTTTTAACTAAAGTTTTTACCGGCGAAGAAATTACAAATTCCAAAAGTTTATGGTTTATTTCCGATAATAAAGATATACCTGTTGGAAAATCAAATCAATACATTGTAGGGTTTCAATACAGTAAAAATAAGTTTCTTATTGATATTGAGTATTATAAAAAGAAAGTTGATGGTATAGTTAAATATGTTTATGATTTTTCAAGTTATTATGAATTAACATACGATACCTCATTTTACGAAACCGGAGCATCATTTCATAGTGGTTCTTCAGATATTCAGGGAGTTGATGTTTTAATAAGTAAAGACTTTGGCAAGTTTTATAGTTGGATTAGTTATTCTTTAAGCGAGAACAATAATAAATTCGATAAATTAAATAACGGTAAACAGTTTCCTTCAGTTAATGATCAGAGGCACGAATTTAAAATTGCAGGAATAAAATCATTTAAGAATTGGACTGTTGCACTAACGTGGATTTATGGAACCGGCTTTGTTTATTCCTATCCGTATTATTCAATTGATAATTATTATTACGAAGATATAAAATTGCCTGATTATCATAAATTGGATTGCAGTTTTACTTATAACTTTAAACTACAGAATTTCAAAGGTAACATTGGTATTTCGGTTTTAAATGTATATAACCGGCAAAACAAAAAAATACAAGAATTAATCCCTTATGTTGATGAATCTGATACTTATTATGATTTAATGTCGGTTAACCTGCCCGGAAGAGCTATAAGCGCATTTTTTAATATTAAATTTTAGTTAAACCTGAAACTTGTCCCGAAAGCTTTCGGGATGAAATTTGAAATTTGAGGTAGGGTATTTTATTATCAGTTTGTAATTGTATTCAGAAAGGCAATTATAAACAATGTTAAAAAAACAGGAACATATCAATAAAATAATAAATCCGAAAAATGGTAATAAAAACTATTTGGATATGTTTTTATCTGATAAAATTCAATTAAAAGTTCCTGTAAAAACTTCACGTGACATTATCTGGACAAATCTTTACAATCGTTTACAGGAATCTGGTAATAAAAATGAAGGTAAATCCCGAAAGATCAATTTTTCTTTGAAGTATCAGTTATCAGCTGCTGCATCAATAATAATTTTAATCGGCACGTTTTATCTTTTTAATTTTAATAAACAGGTTACTTGTATAACACAATCGGGCGAAATGAAGGAGTTTATTCTTCCTGATCAGTCAAAAGTGATTCTAAACGCTGATTCCAAGCTAACTTATAAAAAAAGTTCATGGAGAAATTCACGTGAGGTTTATTTAACAGGCGAAGCTGGTTTTAAAGTTAAAAAAGGAAGCTTATTTACAGTAAATACAAGTAAAGGAAACGTTAGGGTTTTAGGTACGGATTTTAATGTTTTTGCCAGGAATGATGATTTCAAAGTATCATGTTTTACAGGGAAGGTGCAAGTTCGATTAAACGAGAATTCTAACTCTGTTATTTTAACTCAAGGATTAGAATCCCAATTAAAAAATAATCAACTAAGTCATCCCGAACGATTTAATATCAGCCAGGTTGGGAAATGGCAAAAGGGAGAATTCTATTATTCCGGCGAAAGAATCAAAAATGTGTTTCACGAAATTGAGAGACAATTCAATGTAAAAATTATTACAAAAAATATTGGCAACAGGTATTATACAGGGTATTTCAATAATAAAAATCTCGAAGATGCATTAGAAATGGTTTGTTTACCTATGAATTTAGAATATTCATTTAAAGATGCATCAACAATTATAATTAAAAAAAGGAAATAATGTTAAACTTAAATTTTAAAATTATGAAAACTAAATTTTTTGCGATTATTCTATCTGTTCTCTTTTTTGCAGTAGCCTGTGAGAAAGATGACACTCAAAAATCTAAAATTTCTGATGAATTTCTGGAACTTTCAGAGCTTAATATGAAGATTCAGAATATCAGGAATTTAAATCTTAACAGCACTCATGAATTTGGTGCAATGGCAATGAATTATAATGGAATGAAAAAGAAGGCCTGTAAAGATGATTCAACAAATTATGACGATTCAACATATTGGGACGACTGGGAAACTTGTGCTGAGTATACCTATTATACCGATGATGAAGGTTTTGAAGTAATGGTTATGGATTATGGCGAAGAAGGTTGCATTGAGTGGGGCGAATTAATAAAAGGTAAAATAACCTGGAAATGGAAAATGGACGAGAATGGTTATATATACGAAGACATTTATGAAAACTATTCTGCCTGGGGAATGACAATAAACGGTTATTACAAAGGTGAAAGTCAATGGACAGGTAATTGGGATTGGAATAATTTCGAAGATTCTACATATTTCTACGATTGGTTTAGCGAAGATTATGAAGAAATATCTACCAATGAAGAAGATATGACAATTACTTTCGAAGATGGCGAAGTAATAACTTATATCTCCAATTTCAAGTCAAAATTTACTTTTGATTCTTATACAATGCTCGAAGGAAGTTTCAGCTATGAAAGCTCGCTTGGCGATACTTATACATGGGATATTATTGAGCCCGTGGTAAGTGACTTTAATTGTATGTATTGGATTCCTGTTAGAGGAATTGAAGAAGGAACATATAACGAAGATACTTATATAATTGATTATGGTGATGGTACTTGCGATAACAAATATACAATTACGGTAAACGGCGTAACAGAAGAAATTGAAGTTGATTATGATGATATCTGGATTGATGACGGTGAAGTTACATGGTAATTAATAAGTTGCTAAAGTAAAGTAGTACTTGTACGAAAACTCAGTATCAGATAAGAAAAAGAGTAACGAAATTATTGGCGTTTTCTTGCTGATACTAAGCAATTAGATTTTGGTTAGTAAGCCGGGGCAAATTTGTCCCGGCTTTTTCGTTGATAAAAATTCCCTTTCCATTATTAAAATCTTCCCGACCATTGATTAGATTTTTTCCGCTTGTTTATTATTTTTTGGAAAAACCTATATTCCTGTTAGCGATCAATATAAAGACAAGTTTCAGGAATTCCTTGCTAAAAGATTTATTTAAAATTTCTGTAAATTTTTGTAAACATTTTCTAACTTTTACGTATATAGGAAATACTTAGATATAAAATCGTATTTTCTATGAATACATTAAAAATAGAAGCAACAACATTTACACCTGAAATTAATTTTGATGTTGAAAATAATATTTTAAGTTTCTTAAAAGTATCAAAGCCAGCCAATGCAATCGAATTTTATAAACCGGTTTTTGAATTCCTGGATCATTTTGAAAAGTTAAAGGTAAAAACAAAAGTTATTAATGAATTGGTCATTGATTTTAAATTCGATTATTTTAATACTGCTACTGCAAAAATCCTTTATGAATTATTGAAGAAAATTAAAAATATACAGAAACAAGGCGTGGAAATAATTATAAACTGGTATTACCATTCTGATGATGAAGATTTATTGGAAGAAGGCGAAATTATGTCGGAAGCACTTGATCTGTCATTCAACTTTGTTCCAATTCTTGATGAAGAAGAAAAAAACGACCTGTAAATTACAGATCGTTTTATATTAAAAGCATTATTTATTACTTACTTAATTTCATTGATTTTAAAGCTTTGACAGAAGAAGTGGATAAAATTTACCTAACGAGTGATGAAATTAACGAAATTGCTAAACTTGATTTATCTGATAACAAAGAATTGGATGTAGTAAGAGATTATCTAATAATTGGATGTTTAACAGGTTTAAGATTTAGTGATTTTTCAACAATAGAAGCACATCACATTAAAGGTGAGTTTTTGCATAAGAAAATTAAAAAAACTCACAGAACACAAACAATACCTTTAAAGAAACAAGTATTAGAAATACTTGAAAAATATGAGAATAAACTTCCTAAAATTCATAACGCCAAATTCAATAAGCTAGCAAAAATTATAGGAGAGAAAGCTGATATTAACGATGAAATAGAAATGGTTTATAAAAGGGGTAATAAAGACAAACATACTCTCCATAAAAAATATGATTTGATTTCTTCTCATACCTGTGGAAGATCTTTTTGTACTAATGAATATCTTGCTGGTACACCAATATTTTACATTATGAAAATATCCGGTCATAAAACACAAAAATCATTCATGCGATATTTAAAGATTGACGAAGATGATGCAGCTGAGAAAATGATGGAGATTTGGAAGGAACGAGATAAAGTTTTGCAAAATGAATAATATGCAGGACCTTTGGACAAAACAAGAATTAGAAGTTTATATTCAATACCAAAAATTCAACAATCTCATTTATGAATGTGTTTGGGTAAATATGGAAGATGATGAAGTTGAGATAATCAAAGAGAATCTTCACAAACAAATGCTAAAAATTGATAAACCGATTAAAATATATCTTGATTTTGAGTATATAAAAACCATTCGATACTCCCTTATAGATTTTATAAAAGAAGAACTCCCAAATAAATTACTTACCTGGATTCCTAATAATTTTAAAACAAAACATGATATGGCAAAATTCTTAGATGAACATATTAAAAAAGAACTCCGACACAATTAGGACAACAAGGTCTTAATATATTTATTATTAGAGTTTTGTAAAGTAGAATATTATTAGTACTTTCATACTCACTTACCTTTTGAACGTACATTTTGGAACTACGAAATGGAGTATATAGATTGCTTATATTGATCTATGTTATTGTATAATATTTAATAAGTTAAAAAAATGAAAAATTTCAGAATTGAATTTAAAATCGATGAAGATCTTCATCAAATTGACTTTTCAATGGACGGAAAAATAAATAGTGAGACAAAAGCTATCTCTGCAAAAGATGAAATTAAAAAAAACATCCTAAAATTGAAGATGATAGATTTGAGATTATTGATATTTATGAGATAGATGTATGGTAAGAAAACTTCCAAAATTGCACAAAATTATTAACAATACTTACTTAAAACACCTTATAGCAATTCTTAAAATATAGAATATGAATTCAATCGAATTTAAGTATCATTCAGTATTTATAAAATTAGGACAAAATCAAATTCCCAGCAATGTAATTGTATAAAACAAAGAAACATGGAAAAATCTCCAACTAAAAAGTTAAATGAGGACAGAAATAGACTTACTCGACTTATAGGCAAACATTCAAAAATTATTGAGAACCTTGAAATAAAAATTTCAGAACTTAATTCTCAAGTTTCTGACTTAGAATCTTCAAGAATTGAAAGAAATAAGATAAAAGAAGAAGTAGAAACTCTGAATGCTTCAAAAATTGAATTAGAAACAGCTCTTTCTGAATCCAATTCCCAAAAAGAAAATCTAAATGTTGAAATAAATTCTTTAAGCAATCAGAAAACGGAAATAGAGACTTATATGTCTGCTAATAATCCTGTTAAAGAAACATTAAAATCAGAAATAACTTCTTTAAATGAAGAAAAACAAAAGATTATCGATAATACTAAGGTTTTAGAAGAAGAACAAAGTAGCCTTGATGATAGTATAAAAGAAAAAACTGCAGAAAAAGAACAATTAGAAAGTAGCATTAAGATATTAAGAGACAAACATGGTTTGTATTCAAAAGATATGAAAGACATTGCACTGGATTCTAAGAAACAACTTAATACGTATGCAATAATGGCTGTACTTTCTATTTCAGGAGCTTTGGCATTAATGATTTTACTCCTATGTATTTTAATGAAAAACATTTCGTTTCTTGATGCTATTAAATCATTATTCCCTGATAATCCAGATTTTCAATTTTATACTTTACTTATTATAAGACTTACCATTTCTGCTGCATTTATTTTCTTTTTTATCGTATTTATTAATTTGACACGAGGTTTTATTGCACAATACATTAAAACGAAAAACAAAATGACAGCTATTCGTATAACTGACTTCTTAATAAGCAGGATTCACACTAAAGGAAACGATACAATGACAGCAGAAGTAAAACTAAATTTAGAAAATGAAAAATTAAAGGAACAGGTTGAATTACTTAATAAGCACATTCCCAAAATCATGGATATTGGAAGTTCTTCTTTCGAAAGAACATCTAAGACAAACGATCCAACTGATTTAATAAAAGATATCTTAAAATTAAGGAAAGAGATACCATTATGAAAATTCAACACTAATTTCTTTGTAGAAATTAAAGGGCTCAAGAAACTTAGTTGCCTGATAAATCTTAATTAACTTGAGAATTGTTTCACTTTGCCAATCCCTTTAATAATGTTAAATTTGATGTTTAATTTTATATAAATAGATACTACTGAAATAAACATGTTCGAACAAACTTTTAAGAATATAGACGATATACTTCACAAGGATGCAGGTTGCGGAAGTGAGTTAGATTATGTAGAGCAGACTTCGTGGATTTTGTTTTTAAAATACCTTGCCGATTATATGGAAAGAAAAAAGTAAATGGACACCTCTTTTCAAAAGAGTATAACATTAAAAATAATCTGCAATTTATGCAATAATTATATGCTAAATATCAAAACTAGCCACTAATACGTAAGCACCAAAAAATAGACATACTGCTTGATTGAAACAAAATGAAAGCCCTTCTTACCTTTAGCACATTTGGTTTTTGCCTATACGAACAATCCTAACCTGAAAAAACCAAAAGAGCTATTTTTTGCCAACCCGCAAGATTAATTGTATTTTTGAATTTAATAGAAAAATAAGATTTTACTAAATGGCAATATTTCAGAAATCAGTAATAAATAAGCATCTAAAGAATCTTGACAAAGAGCAAGTTGAAACGGCATACCTGAAATTCAAAGAAAATTATAGTATTGCGAAAATTGAAAAAATCAAACGACTTAAAGAAGAAGAATACCAGGACGGATTTTTAAGAGATGTATTTGTTGATGTTTTTGGTTACATTTTGAAACCTGATGACAACCATAATTTGGTAAGAGAATTTAAGAATCAAGATGATGGAAGAAAAGCAGATGGAGCAATTCTTAATCCCGATAGTAAATCGGGAGAAAAAGCAATTGCCGTAATTGAACTAAAATCAACCAAGACTAAAGATTTAAAAAGTATAACAGACCAAGCTTTTAATTATAAAAACAACCAGCCCGATTGTAAATATGTAATAACATCTAACTTTCAGAAACTTCGGTTTTACATTGATTATGCCAACGAATTTGAAGAATTTGATTTATTTCAAATAGCAAATGGCTCAACTGACGGGTTAACCCGTCAGTTTAAATTTCTTTATTTAATACTAAACACGAATAGTATTTTTTCGGATTTACCTTTAAAATTAAAAGAAGAAACAAAATTTCATGAGCAAGAAGTTTCCGATAAGCTTTATAAAGATTATTCAAACTTTAAAAGAAAACTTTTTGACAACTTAACAAAAAATCATCCTGATAGTAACAAACTAACACTATTTAAAAAATCACAAAAACTACTAGATCGTTTCTTGTTTATATTGTTTGCCGAAGATAGCGGGCTTTTACCGCCAAATTCAATTTCGAGAATTATAAAACGCTACGAAATTCTGAAAAACGAAGATGCCTATAAGCCTATATACGACATATTTAAACAGTATTTTGGATATATGAATATTGGCAGAAAAGGACAAACAGAAGCCGATAATATTCCAGCTTACAATGGGGGGCTTTTTTATCCTGACGAATTATTAGATAAGCTAAAAATAGATGATGAGATTCTTATTGATGAGTTGCTTAATTTATCTGAATACGATTTTAATACCGAAGTTGATGTAAATATTCTAGGACATATTTTTGAACATTCGCTTTCTGAAATTGAAGAAATTACTGACGAAATTGAAGGAACTGTAACAGATAAAACCAAAAGTAAACGAAAAAAAGACGGAGTTTTTTACACGCCAAAATATATTACGCAATATATAGTTGAAAATACAATAGGAACACTTTGCAATGAAAAACGCAAAGAGATAGAAATTGAAGAAATTGAATTTGACGGAACGTACCGGACAAAAGACGGAAACCTATCTGCAAAAGGCAAGAAACTTTATCAGAAACTAAAGGATTATAAGGATTGGTTACTGTCGTTAAAAATTGTTGATCCTGCTTGTGGTAGCGGTGCTTTTTTAAACCAGGCATTAAACTATCTTATCCAGGAACATAAAAATATAGATGATATTATTGCAGAACTTACAAACACAGCATTAAGATTATTTGATACCGACAAAGCTATTCTCGAAAATAATCTATACGGAGTTGATATTAA
Organism: Bacteroidales bacterium; assembly: GCA_030611105.1. Taxonomy (GTDB): domain Bacteria; phylum Bacteroidota; class Bacteroidia; order Bacteroidales; family UBA12077; genus UBA12077. The sequence goes on along the minus strand of JAUWQL010000116.1, from coordinate 3,628 downwards.
CGAAGAAAGTATTGAGATTGCCAAACTTTCGTTATGGTTACGCACAGCTCAAAAAGGGCGGAAATTATCGATTTTAAGCAATAATATAAAATGCGGAAATTCATTAATTGATGACCCTGAAATTGCAGGCGACAAAGCCTTTAAATGGAACATTGAGTTTAAAGAAATCATGGACAATGGTGGTTTTGATGTTGTTATTGGGAATCCTCCTTATGTTCCAGGAAAATCATTAAATGAAGAATTTAAGAAATATGTTAAAGGTCAGTTTAAGTTTTTAATTGGAAAATTTGATTTATATATTTTGTTTCTTGAACAGATATTAAATATTATTAAGAAGAATGGAATTTGGGGAATTATTATTCCAAATACAGTATTGGTCAATGAAAATGCTTCGATAATTAGGAAGAAATATATAGAAGAAGGAACCCTTGATACTATTAGACTATTTAAAGATGATGTTTTTCCAGATGCCAGCGTTGAAAGCGTTGTGCTAATATCTAGTAAAAATAGAAAGAATATTAATTTAGTTGACGAGCATGGCAACAACTATGGAAATATTGAAACAGAGAGTATTAAGTCTGATAAGTTTTATAGAATACAGGTTTTAATTTCAAAAAACGACCAATTTATTCTCAGTAAAATTAATAATGAATCGTCAAAGTTAGGGGAAATAACAGATATATGTATAGGAATCCAAGTTGGGGGTTCTGGGAATAGTAAAGACTTTAAAGATAAATATATTAGTAGAGAGTCAGAAACTGAAAATCATAAAATGTTTCTAGACGGAAAAGATTTTGAACCTTATAGAATCAATTGGAGTGGCAGTTATATTTCATATGGCGATTGGCTTCATCGAAAGAGAGATGATAAGTATTTTTTAAATGATAAAATATTAATCAGGCAAATTGGAGCAACCCCAGTTGCAACAATTGATAAGAAGAAATTTTATGTACTTAATACTATATACAGTTTAATTTTAAAGGAAGAGCAAAATAGTTATTCGATTGATTTGCTTTTTGCTTTTATTAACTCTAATCTGATTAAGTATTATTGGAATAAACTGTTTAGTGACAATAAAGCACTCTTTCCAAAAATCAAAAAATCCCAATTAATTGAAATTCCGATTAAGGCAGATATTTCAACAGAAATACAGAATCGTATTGAAAATTGCGTTTATCAAAATCAAATCCAGAGTGAAAGTTTTTATGAGCTCTTAAATACATTTAATAAATACTTAAAGTCACAATTTAACATAGTGCTTCTTAGCAAGAAACTCCAAAATTGGTACGAATTAGAATTTAAGGAATTTATAAAAGAACTAAATATAGCGATTAAAAAAGTGGGTGGTGAAAAACTTACCAAATCAAATGAAATGGATTGGATGGAAGTTTTTGAAACTAAAAAGAAAGAAGCCCAAACCCTTAAAGCAGAAATTGAAAAGACTGATAAAGAAATAGACCAAATGGTTTATGAGTTGTATGGTTTGAGTGAGGAGGAGATTGAGATTATTGAACAAAATAACTCATTATGAAAATAAAATTTTTACAAGCAAATAATGGAGACTCAATATTGATTTCATTCAAAGACAATGAGGATATTAAACGAAATATTCTTATTGATGGAGGAATGCCAAGCACTTATTATAGTTCTGGACACTATGGTAAATTGCATCAAATAGTTGGAGAAATACAAGAGAAAAAGGAGAGAATCGATTTATTAATTCTGACACACATTGACGCTGATCATATTGGAGGTATTTTAAAATGGTTTGAAATGGATAAGGAGGCTTATAAATTGATTGGTAAGGTTTGGTTTAATTCTGGAAAAACAATCGCTAACTATTTTGAAGAAAAGGAAAATAAAGATTTGAATGTCCCAATAAATATCTTTGATACTAATTATACAAGTGTCGGACAAGGAAAAGATTTTGAAGATTATATTGAAGAAAATAATATTTGGGACAAAGAAATTATTAAATGTGAAAAAATTGCTGATAAGAACGGAGTAAAAATTCAATTATTATCACCAAATAACAAATTGCTTAAAAAGTTATTGAAAGAGTACAAAAAGCCAAAACATGATTACTTTACATCAGGTAAAAAGAAAGATTGGGAAACAGCTATTGTAGATTTTATTGATGAAGAAAAGAAACCTGACTTTAAATATAAAAAGGATAACAGTGTTTCAAATGGAAGTTCAATTGCTTTCTTATTGACTTTTATGGATAAGAATTTTTTATTTTTAGGAGATGCTCACCCAGACATTATTTTGACATCTTTGAATGAGTTGAATTACAATAAAGAAAATCCTATACAAGTCGAATTGCTAAAAGTTTCACATCACGGGAGTTGTAAAAATACGAATAAGGAGTTGCTTGAAGTAATAGAAACAAACAATTACATATTAAGTACGAATAGTGAGACTCATAATCATCCAGATAAAAGAACAATAGCTAGAATAATAAATCGAAATCCAAACGCTACAATTTATTTTAATTATGATAATGTCAAAACTTATATTTTTTCTAATAAAGATTATACTGATTTTCCCGATTTTAAAGCAAAAAATAGTTTTCAATATAAAGTTGAATAATGGAAGTAGATGATTTAAAACTATATAGTGTAATTGTTGGTAACGGTAGTGGTGTATTATTTCAACCAATGAATTTTAAATACACATATATTCTAACTGCTAAACATAATTTTTTTGATAAAACTCCTGTTGATGGCAAACCAGATTATTATAAAGAAAAAGCAGATAGTACTATTGTCAACATTTATCATTTATTTTTAGAAAAGGGTGTTTGGAGTTCCCAACTTTACAATTTTGTATTAAAAAAGGGAGAAAACTATTTTCCTCATAAAACTACGGATATAGCCATTCTTAAAATTAATTTTATCAAAGGATTTGATAAAATATTTGTTTTAAATGATTATACAATTAATAATGATTTTTATTTATGTGGGTTTCCAGATAATAAGAGAGATGCTAATTATGATAATTACCCCAATCAATACACGAACCATAAAATATCGAATAAAACTAGCTCAATTAACAATTTAGTTGAAGTGAGGCTTAACCAACCAAAAACTCAAAGTGATATAAACGGAATGTCTGGAGGAGGAATTTTCAATCTAAATGAAAATAGTATTTCAATCATTGGAATTCAAAGTCAAATGACAAAGGCTATTTCCCCTCAAAATGAAATAGATTTTGTTCCAATTAAGCATCTTGATGAAATATTAAACTATCCTGAAAATGCAGATAAATTAACACCTCTTTTACCACCTTATATGGCAAGTTTTGAGTTTTTGAAAGATAAAGCTTTTGATATTAGTGCTGGAATAGATGATGACGATATATCTTTCACTAGATTATTCTTAAAGAATAAGTCTTTAGAAGTTATATGGAGTAATATAACTCCAATTTATATTAAAGATTATTTTAAAGAAAGGTTAATGCTTAATGAAAAAAACTTATCAAAATTATGTAATGAAATCATTTATATAACTTGGTTGGAATTTCTAACAATAATCAATATTGCCAAAACTAAAATACATAATCGGGAAGAATTAGAAGAATTATTTAGTTTCATAAGATTGATCTATAAGGATACAACAATAGAATG
>JAUWQL010000022.1 GCA_030611105.1 Bacteroidales bacterium | reverse complement strand
CCCTGTGCGGATGACGAATTATGTGAATGTATCTCGCTTTTGGGAAAATTTCGTTTAAAACATTAATCCGAAAAGAATGAAACGGATTTTTTATCAGAATTGTTTTGTTATTTTCCAGAGTTAATTTCTTATAAAAATATTTTACAGCCTCTTTCCATTCTGTTAGTTTATCACCTTCAGGCAAAAATCCCGGAAACTGGTTTAAAAAATATTCATTTGACTTTGGGAAAATTACACGTTCAAGAGGTGAATAGCTGCTTAAACGAAAAAGTGCATACTCATCTTCTAATGGCTCATCCATACTCAGAGTAACCTGGTCCATAGGCCTTGTACCTCTGAGCGCTCGTCCCATTATCGGTTCATAAGATTTTCTAGATGTTAAAAAACTGTCGGGAATTGAACCTTGAAAAACATTTGAAGTAACTAAATTTGAGTCTATTGCTAATAGTTGATGCAAAAAAGTGCTTCCGGTTCTCCAATGTCCGATTATTATTATAGGATCGTCAGGTAATTTATGAGCCTTTATTTTATCTTCATAAACCGACTTCTCTTTTCTATGAAATATTGAAGCCCAGATTCCATTTTGAAAAAGAAATAAAAATCTTACCAGGTATTTTGGATAAAAAGACATTCCATTTTTCATAATAAGTTTTATGAACCTGGATAGTCTCATCCCTGCTGTCAGGTAAGCACTTTTCATATACTAATTTAAATTGGAATTAAATTATACTCAGTGAACTTATTACTCAGATTTACTTTGGACGAAATCTGCAATTGAATTTACATCTTTTAATACTTCACGAGCAAGATTCTGATCATCGATACGTACTTTAAAATCTCTCTGAATAGCCATAACAAGTTCAATTGCATCAATTGAATCCAGACCTAAAGTATTATCGCCTCCAAAAAGTGGTAAATCATTTTCTATATCCTCTGGAGTAATATCCTGCATATTCAGTGTTTCAACAATCATCTTTTTTATATCCGCCTTCAGATCAGTACTTATATTTTCTCCCATTCTATCTTAAATATTACGAACTACTGTTTTTAATTCATTATAAAAATTCTCTTCAGCATCGGCTCTTTCATTAATCATCTGACCAAGTTCCTGCAGTTTCTCAGGACCAAGGTCTCTATTCTTCCCAATTTTGGCTGCAAAGTAAGAAATATTTCTCCAACCATCTCCTATTTCCATCATCTTTTTTGACATATCATCTAATTCATTATTATTAAGAATCTCAGATGCCTGACGAAGAAATGTTGCATATAAAAACCTGAATCCGCCACCACCTGTTCCCTGATCTTCGAGAAAAATATTAATTTTCATCACTTCATGTGATAAATGATCAATATCTCTGGTCAGTTTTGGCCATCCCTGAAGTTTTTTTGCAAAAGTTCTAATTCCACGAACACCAATAAATGGTGGCTGAACACCAATCATATTATTTATTGTGTTTTTAATTGCTAAAGGAACCAGTTTTTTATAACCAATACTTTCAGGAACTGATTCAATATAATACATAAATCCTTTTGGAGCTAAATATCCACCCGCAAAACGAGCTTTCCTCAGCTTATCTTTATGAATACGAGCTAATTTTGGATAATAACTATCGCTTATAAGATATTCATCTCCTTCTTTACCAACAATTGTAATAAAGTGGATATTAGCATGCACTCTCTCCCATTGCGGAATATAATCCATATAGTAGAAATCAACCTGGCAAGCAACCGGAATTCCGATTCCAATTAACCTGTCCAATTCTTGCTCAGCCTTATCCTTATTTTTAAAACGTTGTGTTTTAAATTTAATATCTGTTCTTTTTGCAATCTTCTTTCTTAATTTTCCTGGTTTTGTTCTTAAAATAAACATTGGAAAACTTAAATTTGGGGTTCTGCTTAAATAACCAAAGTATAAACCACTACCTAAACCAAAAATCATTGGTTCTGTTATTTCTAATCCCTTATGTTTTATTAACGCTGTTAATGTGCCAGACTCGCAATGAGCTGCCATATTGTGTTTAAAAGATTCTATTATCATTTCTTATTTACTTCAATTTTTGTAATAACTACGAATGGATTTTCTGTTCTTGTTTGCTTAACTAAAATCGGTTGTTTTGAGGCATCAGTTTCGGCTTTGTTTTCATTATCTTCAACCACAATTGCCTGAAACAAGTTTGAAACAGGAACATCAAAAACATAAGCATATTTACACAAATCTGATAACTTTATTTTCCTGAATAATTTAACTTTTTGATGACGTTTTACTTTAAAAACAGGAATTCCTGTTCTTCGGGCCAGTTCAACATCATTAAAATCATGAATAAGCTTATAAAAATATATAGGTGTAATCTCATTTTTCTTAAGCTGCTCAAGTAATGAGTTTTTAAGTTTCAACATTTTCTCCCAAAAATCATCAAGATAATTTTTGGTTATATACGAACCTGTCTGAATCGGACCAAAAGTTCCATCCTCCTTTTCAACATACATTATAAGTTGCTGAGGTTCATAGTCTATATAAGCATCTTTTTCTTTCATTCAATTCATTTTTCTTATAGAATTCAGACTTCCGTTTCGAATCAATCTTGAAAAATCTATTAAGAGTGATGTAGGTATTAAACCAAATTTTTGGTTTACAAAAATAATTCAAATTAAATTATTGCCAAAATTAATTCTTATAAACAATACGGAAATTATACTATTCACCTAGATATATAGGCTTTAAGGAGTTTATGCAAATTTTTTACATAATGCTCAACTCCTTTCATGTAATTTTATTGTTATTTGATGAAAATATTTACTAAAACATCTTGGAATCTAAGGATTATTAAAAGTATTTATTAAATTTGCATACTTAAAAAAACGACAAAAAACTAAACGGTTTAAATAATTTAACCACTTTAACTTATAACCAAGAATAGAGATGATAATTATAGGGGGTGAAAATCTAAATCTTGATGATTTTTACAAAATTCTTTTTGAAGGAGAAAAAGTCGATTTAAACTCAGAAGCTTTAATAAAAGTACAGAACAATTTTAAATTTTTAGATGATTTTTCTAAAAACAAAGTAATTTATGGAATAAACACATGTTTTGGTCCTATGGCTCAATATAAAATTAGCGAAGAGGATCAAATAGCGTTACAATATAATCTTATTCGCAGCCATGCAGCTGGTTCTGGAAATCCAATCCCTGATATTTATGTAAAAGCCTTAATGATAGCACGTTTAAATACACTTATGCGAGGCTATTCCGGTATTCACAAAGAAGTTGTAATTCTTCTTAAAGAATTTATCAACAGAAACATATTTCCTAAAATATTTGAGCATGGAGGTGTTGGTGCCAGTGGCGATTTAGTTCAGTTATCACATCTGGCTTTAAATTTAATTGGTGAAGGTGAAATTTGCTTTAATGGTAAATTCCGTCCTGCAAAAGAAGTTTTTGAAGAAAACAACCTTGTTCCTTTAAAAGTTCATCTACGCGAAGGGCTTGCAATAATTAATGGAACCTCTTGTATGACTGGTATTGGAATGATTAATTTAATTCATGCCAAAAATCTTCTTAATTGGGCTGTTATTTCAGCTAGTATGATCAACGAAGTAGTAGAATCTTACGACGATCATTTCTCTAAGGAACTTAACCAGGTAAAACTTCACGAAGGACAAAACCTTATTGCAGCAGAAATGCGCAAAATGGTTCAATCAAGTAAATTAATAAAAAAGCGATCAGACCATTTATATAATAATAATGTCGAAGTTGGAATTATTAAAGATAAGGTTCAGGAATATTATTCGCTTCGTTGTGTTCCTCAAGTATTGGGTCCTGTTTATGAAACACTGAAAAATGCAGAAAAAGTACTTGTAAATGAAGTAAATTCAGTTAATGATAATCCAATTATAGATAAAGAAAACCTTGATGTTTTTCATGGAGGTAATTTTCATGGTGATTACGTTTCTCTGGAAATGGATAAAATGAAAATCGTTATCACAAAAACGTCAATGCTTATTGAAAGACAACTGAATTATCTTTACAATAATAAATTGAACGAAAAATTTCCTCCTTTTGCTAATTTAGGTACTTTAGGTCTTAACTTAGGAATGCAGGCTGCACAATTTACAGCAACATCTACTACTGCCGAAAACCAGACTTTATCGAATCCTATGTATGTTCATAGTATCCCTAACAATGGAGATAACCAGGATATTGTTAGCATGGGAACAAATGCAGCATTGATAACAAAGAAAGTAGTAGAAAATACATTTGAAGTTTTAGCAATTAAATTTATAAGTCTGTTGCAGATTATCGATTTCATGAATTGTAAGGACAAGCTTTCTGATTCAGCTAAAGAATTGTATGAAGAGATGAGATCAATTGTTCCAAAATTTGTTGAAGATGCACCAATATATCCTCATATTGAAAACATCAAGCAATACTTAATTAAAAAACAACCAAACCGTATAAAATAATGAAATTTGCACTAGTTACAGGAGGCTCAAGAGGGATAGGAAAGGCAATTTGTTTAGAAATTGCTAAACAAGGATATCATGTTTTAATAAATTACAGAAGTAATACGGAAGAAGCTGAAGATACTTTAAATCAAATAAAAAATAATGGCGGTTCAGGCGAGTTAATGCAATTTGATGTTTCTAATCCTGAAGATATTAAAACTTCTTTAGATAACTGGAAAGAAAAAAATCCTGATTCTGTAATTGAGGTATTAATAAATAATGCAGGTATCAGAAAAGATGCTTTAATTGTGTGGATGAAAGATGAAGACTGGAAAGATGTTTTAAACACAAATCTTGATAGTTTTTATTATATTACAAAACATTTAATACAAGATATGATTGTTAACAAATATGGTAGAATTGTTAATGTAGTATCATTATCAGGTATTAAAGGATTACCGGGACAAACAAATTATTCTGCTGCAAAAGGTGGTGTTATTGCAGCAAGCAAAGCTTTAGCTCAGGAAGTTGCAAAGAAAAATGTAACGGTTAATTGTGTTGCACCCGGTTTTATTAAAACAGATATGACTGCTGAATTGGAAGAAAAAGATTATAAAAGAATGATTCCAATGAATAGATTTGGAAATGCTGAAGAAGTAGCAAATGTTGTTTCGTTCCTTGCTTCACCTAAAGCATCATATATAACAGGCGAAGTGATTTCTGTTAACGGAGGACTTTATACATAACAAATTAAAAAATGAACTAACCTGCCTACCGGCAGGCAGGAATGAGCTAAAATATTTAATGAGTGTTTTAGGCATTCATAAATATTTTAGGCATTTATAAATATCTTATACAGACCTATGAATAGAGTGGTAATAACAGGAATGGGAATTTATTCCACTATTGGTAAAAATATTGAAGAAGTAAATAATTCGCTTTATACCGGGAAATCAGGAATTGGTTTTGAACAACTAAGAAAAGATTTAGGTTTTCGTTCTGGTTTAACCGGAATTATAGAACGTCCGAATTTAAAAGGAGAATTAAAACGTCGTCAGCGAGTTGGAATGGCCGAAGAGGGAGAATACGCTTATGTTGCAACTGCTGAAGCCTTAAAACGGGCAAAAATTTATGAAGATTTTTTAGATAAAAACGATGTAGGGATTTTATACGGAAATGACAGTTCTGCCAAAGCCGTTGTTGAATCTTATGATATTTTAAAAGAAAAAAAGGATACAGCACTTTTAGGTTCCGGAGCAATTTTTCAATCGATGAATTCAACAATCACAATGAATTTATCTACCATTTTCCATTTAAAGGGAATTAATCTTACTATTAGTGCAGCATGTGCAAGCGGTTCTCATTCTATTGGAATAGGTTATTATTTAATCAGAAGTGGTTTGCAAAATATTATCATTTGTGGTGGTGGACAGGAAATTAATTATCATTCAATGGGTAGTTTCGATGGATTAAACGCATTTTCGGTTCGCGAGGACCAACCACAAAAAGCAAGCAGGCCATTTGATCGCGACCGTGACGGATTGGTTCCAAGTGGTGGTGCTGCTACTGTAATATTAGAAAGCTACGAATCTGCAATAAAAAGAGGTGCTACAATTATTGCTGAAATAGTTGGATACGGTTTTTCATCGAATGGAGATCATATATCTGTTCCTAATGTTGTAGGCCCTGCAAAATCTTTGGAAATGTCGCTTAAAGATGCTCAGCTTAAAGCTGCACAAATAGATTATATTAATGCTCATGCAACAGCAACACCTGTTGGTGATTTAAATGAAGCACAATCAATTAGCAAAGTATTCGGACTAAAAACTCCTTATGTAAGTTCAACAAAATCAATGACAGGACATGAAATGTGGATGGGTGGAGCCAGTGAAATTATTTATTCAGTTTTGATGATGCAAAACTCCTACGTTGCACCTAATATTAATTTCGAAAACCCTGATGAATACTCAGCAAAATTAAATATTGCTGCTGAAACTATTAAAAATCATAATATTGATATATTTTTGTCAAACTCATTTGGATTTGGAGGTACAAACTCATCCTTAATCGTTAAAAAGATAAAATAATTTTATTAAGCGGGAGATAATAAAAATGGAGAATAAAGAAATTATTATTAAGGTAAATGATTTTTTAATTGATGAATTTGAGCTTGAAGAAAATCAGCTTGTTCCTACAGCCAGGCTAAAAGAAACATTAGAAATTGATAGTTTGGATTATGTTGATCTCGTGGTAATTATTGAAAAGACCTTTGGTTTTAAAGTAAAAGGTGAAGATTTTGTTGGCATAAAAACACTTCAGGATTTTTATGATTATATCATAAACCGGGTTCAAGCTAACTAATCATTGATTAGAAAGAAATTGGAGGTTTTTAAATGCCATTATGGAAAGGACAATCCCGGGGAAATGTATTAGGCTATAAAATATTTGTGTTAACACTTAAGTATTTAGGACTGTCTTTCGCTTATTTTATACTTCTATTTGTTGCATTTTATTACTTTCTTTTTTCGCGTACCAGCTCAAAAGCTACTTATTTTTATTTCCGCAAAATATTAAAATACTCCTGGTTAAAATCTAAATGGAGTATTTACAAAAACTACTTTGTCTTTGGACAAGTCTTGCTAGATAAGGTTGCCATCCTGGGAGGTTTAAAAGGCAAATTCACCTACAATTTTGATGGAGAACATCATTTACGTGAAATGGCAAAAAACAAAACAGGTGGAATTATTGTAAATACACATATTGGAAACTTCGAAGTTGCGGGTCAGTTATTAGAACGTTTAGATACAAAAATTAATATTCTCATGCTTGATGCAGAACATCAGAAAATAAAAAATTATTTGACTGATGTGCTTACAAATAAAGATGTTAATATAATTCCAATACAAAATAATTATTCGCATATTGTTCCAATAAGCAAAGCTCTTATTAATAAGGAACTTATTGCTATAGCTGGTGATCGTTTTATTGAAGAAAGTAAAGTTTTCGAAATTGATTTTATGGGACAGAAAGCACTATTTCCATCAGGACCATTCTATTTAGCAGCTCGATTTGGAGTACCTGTTACTTTTACTTTTGCAATGAAAGAATCTAAAACACATTATCATTTTTTTGCTTCACCTCCCGAAACTGTTGAAAGATTTAAAGATCCTGAAGAACAGGAAAAAGAACTACTAAAATTTGTTGAAAAATTCGCTAAAGAATTTGAAAGAATATTGAGAATATATCCATTACAATGGTTTAATTATTACCAGTTTTGGAAAACAGATAACAAATGAAAGAAAATAGGATATTATTCATATCAGCAAATCAGTACACTGTCCCCTATCCGGTTTATCCTATCGGGCTTTCATATATTTCTACATATTTAAATGAAAAATTGCCAGAATATGAGACTAAAATAGTAGATCTTAATTTCATTTCAATAGAAGAATTAAAATCAGCTGTTATAGAATATAATCCTAAATACATTGGTGTTTCTTTTAGAAATATTGATGATGTAAACTCATACAATCGCGAAGAATTTGTAACTCAATATAAAAATATTATTGATAATCTTCGTACTGTTTCAGATGCTAAAATTATCATAGGTGGTTCTGGTTTCTCTATTTTTCCTGAACTGATGTATAAAAGATTAAATCCGGATTTTGGTATTTACGGCGAAGGCGAAGAAACTATTCTAAAGCTAATTAACAACATTGATAAAAACGAAGATTATACAGAATTAAGTCGTCTAGTGTACAAGAAAAATGGACAATGTGTTTTTAATAAGCATGAAAGCTATTTTAGCGATCTGGATCTAAACTTTGATGAAAACCTGATTGATTTTTACTGGGAAAAGAGCGGGATGTTAAATATTCAAACAAAGCGCGGATGCCCTTACAATTGTATATACTGTACTTATCCTTTAATTGAAGGAAAAAAGGTGCGAACATTAAATACTGATAAAATTGTTGATACATTAAAGAAATTATATTATCAGAAAGGTATTGACTATGTTTTCTTTACCGATTCAGTTTTTAATATCAACAACCAATATAATTATGAGCTCGCCGAAAAGATCATTGCCAGTGGAATTAAAATTCACTGGGGCGGATATTTTACTTTTAAAAACTTCGATGAGGATTTATTAAAAGTTTTAAAGAAATCGGGTCTGCAGCATGTTGAATTTGGGACAGAAGCTATTTCTGAAAAATGCCTGAAGACTTATGGTAAAAATTTTACTGTTAAAGATGTACTTGAAAAATCAGAAATTTGTAATAAACTTGGAATAGATTTTGCACACTTCCTTATTACCGGTGGTTATGGCGAAACTGATGCAACGGTTGACGAAACTTTCGAAAACTCTAAGTTAATCGACAATACTGTATTTTTTACATTTGTCGGAATGCGAATATATCCCGGAACAAAACTTCAACAATATGCTATTGAAGAAGGCGTTATCGATAAAAACGATAACCTACTTGAACCTAAATATTATCTTTCTAAAGATGTAAATTACGATACCTTAAAAGAAAGAGCTCTAAAAACACGTAAGCGTTGGGTTTTTCCTGATGAAGACACAACAACTATAACAAATAAATTACGACAGAGAAATAAAAAAGGACCATTATGGGAATATATGACAATGTAATTGCTGATGGTGAAACTATAATGCAGTTTATTCCACAAAGAGCACCAATGGTTATGGTTGAAAAATTGCATAAAGCTGAAGGTGGTCAAACGATTGGTAGTTTTAAAATATTAGAAAGTAATATTTTTTGTAAAGATGGATTTTTACAGGAATCGGGCTTAATCGAAAATATTGCTCAGACCGCGGCAGTTGGTGTTGGTTTTGAATACAGGAATGAAAATAAAGATGTTCCAACCGGATATATTGGAGCAGTTCAAAAACTAACAATTCACAAATTACCTGAGAAAGGAAAGACAATTTTAACCGAAGTTAATATAGAACATAAAGTTTTTAATACGACCTTAATAAACGGAAAGATAACTTGTGATAAGCAGTTAATTGCTGATTGTTCCATGAAAATCTTTTTAGACGAATAAAATATGCATTTTTGACCTAAATTTATCGTTATGGAAAAAGATAAAGTACCACAAGATGAAGGCATAACTGAAGGAATAACTCGCGAAGTACAATATGCTATTAATAAAAACGGGAAATACGAAAAGGTTTTAAGTAAGGGTTGGGAACCAAAGAATATTGTCAACGAGCTTGCGTGGAAAGATATTCAGGAAGATATTGATTTTGCGGATGAAAAAATAAAATCAGGCAAAGCAAGCCCAATTATGCATTATATGGCAAAAACCATGATGAATATTGCTTTACTGGCCGATTATATTGAATTACCAAAATGGAAAGTAAAAAGACATTTGAAACCAAAAGGTTTTAAAAAACTTAACCAACAACAATTAGAAAACTACGCTAAAGTTTTTGAAATCAGCGTAGATGAATTATTAAATTTTAAACTAAAATCATAAAATGAAACTTGATTTCGAACATATACCCGCCGGTCACTGCGAAAACGGAGTAATTTCCAGTTTATTAAAATATCATGGATTAAATTTAAGCGAAGCAATGATATTTGGTATCGGTAGTGGATACTTTTTTGCTTACATGCCTTTTGTTAAATTAAATGGAATTCCTATAGCATCTTTTCGACCTGTTCCCGGAATGATTTTCACAAAAGCTGCAAAGCGATTAGGAATTAAAATGAAAAAGCAAACATTCAGGAAGCAACCTAAAAGAGCCATGGCTGAACTGGATAAAGTGCTTGAAAAGAAATTACCTGTTGGAATTCAGGGCGGAGTTTATCACTTGTCCTATTTCCCTCCGGCATATCGATTTCATTTTAATGCTCATAACATGACTGTTTATGGTAAGGAAGATAATACTTACTTTATAAGCGATCCGGTTATGGAGTATGCAACAACTTTAACTTCTGAAGAGCTAAAAAAGGTAAGATTTGCTAAAGGTCCATTAAGCCCAAATGGCAAAATGTATTATCCAATTAACATACCTGAAGAAATAGACCTGAAATCAGCAATACATAAAGGAATAAAACAAACAGCGGACTGGATGCTTAATATACCTGTACCTTTATTTGGTGTAAAAGGAATAAGATACCTTTCAAAAAGATTGAGAAAATGGCCCGAAAAACTTGGCCCGAAAAGAGCAGCAGCTTATTTGGCCCAAATGGTTCGTATGCTCGAAGAAATTGGAACCGGTGGCGCAGGATTCAGATTTATTTATGCTGCTTTTTTACAGGAAGTTGCAGAAGTTATGCAAGATGACAGGTATAATGACTTATCAAAAGAAATGACAAAAATTGGCGATAAATGGCGAAATTTCTCATCACAAGCAGCACAAACCTGTAAAGGTCGTTCATCCGATCCTGATGGATACAATACTGTGGCAAACTTAATGCTCGAAATAGCAGATGATGAAGAAAGATTTTTTATAGAAATAAAGAAACTGATAAAATAATGCAGGAAAATCAGCATATTATTGAATTAAAATATTTAACCAAATATTATAAAGGTTCAAATGTTCCTGCCATTGATAATATAAATCTGAATATTGATAAAGGTGAGATTTATGGTTTACTTGGCCCAAATGGAGCAGGTAAAACCACAACTATATCAATTCTGTGTGGATTATTCGGTCCTACCTCAGGGAATGTTTTTATCGATGGAATGGAGTTTCAGCATTCAGCCGAAAAAATCAAAAGTATAATTGGCGTTGTTCCACAGGAAATTGCACTTTATCCATCATTAACCGCCAGAGAAAACCTTACATTTTTTGGCCATTTATACGGATTAAAAGGCAAACATTTAAAATCCAGAATTAACGAATGTCTTGAATTGTTCGGTTTGGAAAAAAATGCAAATCGTCGGATTAAAACTTTTTCGGGAGGTATGAAACGCCGGATTAATTTAATTGCCGGAATACTTCATAAACCTAAAATCATTTATCTTGATGAACCTACTGTAGGAATTGACGTTCAATCCAGAAAAGTTATTCTTGAGCATCTCAAAAATATTAATAAAGAAGGTACTACAATTATTTATACTTCGCATTATATGGAAGAAGCAGAAAACTTCTGTTCAAAAGTTGCTATTATTGATAAAGGCAACATTCTTACAGAAGGCAAACCTAAAGAATTAATAGATGGCAAAGGAGAATATACAGATTTAGAGAGTCTCTTTTTAAATATAACAGGAAGAGCATTACGCGACGAATAAATTACAGAAATATGTTAAGATTATTATCATCAATATATAAGGAATTATTAGTACTTATCAGAGACAGAGCCGGCCTGGCAATTTTATTTATCATGCCCTTAGTTCTTATTCTGATAATGACCGTAATACAGGATGCTACATTCAGAACAGTTAAAGAAGTTAACATTTCAATGATTCTTGTAAATAACGATAAGGATAGTTTGGGTGAAGCAATTAGTAAGGGCTTATACGCATCAGAATTTTTTCAGATTGTTGAAGAAATAAACGGAGAAAATATAGATGAAGAAACGGCCAAAGAATTAATTGCCAGAGGTGATTACAAAATTGGGATTATAATACCGGAAAGAGCAACGGAGGCTATTCGTGGAAATGTAAATGCTTTAATTAATAAATCATTTAAATCGTTTAATATTCCCGGAGTTAAGAAAAGAACGAAAAAAAGTACGATTGATGTAACCATTTATATTGATCCTGCTACAAGTAATTCATTTAAGAATATGGTAATGAGTTCATTAAAAGAATTTACATCACAGCTTGAAATAGAGATGTTCTTTAAGAATTTTTCAGAAGCCATGGCTCAATTGATGCCTGGCCAAAAACCTATTAAATTTGAAAGCTTCGAAACAATTAGGTATAAAGAAGTATACGCATCGACAACTGAAAATGAAATCTTACCTAACTCAGTACAGCATAATGTTCCTGCGTGGACAATGTTTGCAATGTTTTTTATTGTTCTGCCACTTGCAGGAAATATTATAAAAGAGCGTGATGATGGAAGTGCTTTCAGATTAAAAACAATGCCCGGATCATTTGTAATGATTATGTTCAGTAAAATTTTTGTCTTTCTGGGAGTTGCATTTTTACAATTCATTTTAATGCTTATGGTTGGGGTTTATATAATGCCTGCCCTGGGTTTACCGCAACTGGAAATTGGACCTCATAAAATTGCATTGGGTGTTATGGCATTATCATCAGGTTTAGCTGCAACGGGTTATGGAGTTGCAATCGGAACAATTGCCACAACTCACGAACAAGCTGCAACATTCGGAGCAGTTTCAATCATAATATTTGCTGCATTAGGAGGTATTTGGGTTCCCGTTTATGTTATGCCACATACAATTAGAATTATAAGTCAGTTTTCACCTTTGCACTGGGGATTAAATGGCTTTTATGATATTTTCCTTCGTGGCGGGGATTTAATGGTTGTATTGGCAGAAGCCGGCAAACTGTTGACTTTCTTTGTAATTATGTTGGGAGTTGCTATAGTTTATAATAACTATAATAAAACGAAATAGTTCTGAGTTTTGAGTTCTGAGTTTAAAGTTGTCAATTGTCAATGCCTAAATAAGGTTGAATACAGAACTTTGAACTTTAAACTTTGTTAATAAATTCGTAAGGCTTAATTTAGCGCCTTACTAAAAATAAAATCGAAATTGGAGAAGAAAAATCTGACACATCGGACTGAAATTGTTGTAAGATTCAGCGAAGTTGATTCAATGGGAATTGTCTGGCATGGAAATTATGCCAAATATTTCGAAGACGGACGCGAAGCGTTCGGTAAAACCTTAGGTTTAAGTTACCTTGATGTTTATGCAAACAATCATTTAACACCACTTGTAAAACTGGATTTCGAATATAAAACTCCGCTTGAATATGGCGATACAGCTATAATTGAAACCAGATATATTGATCACGATGCTGCTAAAATACATTTTGAGTATACCATTTATAATAAGAAAAACAATGAAGTTGCAGCAACTGGTGAAAGTATTCAGGTATTTGTAAATCTCGATCGTGAATTAGTACTAATAAGCCCTGAATTTTTCCTTGAATGGAAAAAGAAAATGGGGCTAATATAGTTCAAAGTTTAGAGTTCAAAATTTAGAGTTTTAGAGTTTAGCACTTACTAGTATTTTAGTAATTTCAGACATTTTTTAATTATGATCAAAATATATACTATTGCTGACAATATCATAACCTCTCTGGGATTCACCAGTAAAGAAAACTTTACTGCACTTAAACAAAGTAAATCAGGCATTGCTCAAACTACTGATCCTAAAATAACTCAGGTTCCAATGTATACATCCATTGTTGATTCGGACAGACTTATATCTGAATTTTCTAAAATTGGAAACCCTGACGAATATACCCGTCTTGAAAAAATGATGATCTTGTCAATTAATGATGCATTAAAGCAAACAAATATTGATCCTTCTAAAAAAGACACATTATTTATTTTTTCATCTGTTAAAGGTAATATCGATCTCATAGAAAATAAGAATCATCCTTTTGAAAAAGATAGAATTAATCTTTGGGCTATAGCTGATCAGGTTTGTAAATATTTTGATTCATCTGTTAAACCTGTCTTTATTTCAAATGCATGTATTTCAGGAGTAACTTCGATAATTGCAGGTGCTCAATATTTAAAAAGTGAGAAATATAAAAACGTGATAATTTGTGGTGGAGATATTATTTCTGAATTTACACCATCAGGATTTCAATCCTTTAAGGCAGTTAGTGAACAAGCCTGCAGACCTTTCGATGCAAACCGAACTGGTATCACATTAGGAGAAGGTGTTGGAACTATAATTTTATCAACTAATAAAGAATTGGTAAAAGAAGATAATCCTGTAATTTTTAGGGGCGGCGCTAATACAAATGATGCAAATCATATTTCAGGTCCCTCACGCACAGGTGATGGATTATATTATGCAATCAGTAATACATTAAAAGAAGCAGGAAAAACAAATTCAAATATTGATTATATATCAGGTCATGGAACAGCTACTCCGTACAATGACGAAATGGAATCAAAAGCTATAAGTTGGGCTAAACTTAACCATGTTCCGGTTAATAGTTTAAAAGGCTATTGGGGACATACATTAGGTGCAGCAGGTATAATAGAATGCATTGCAGGAATACATTCAATAAAAGAAAATTGTTTGATAAAAACTTTTGGATATTATGAACATGGAGTAAGCGAACCTATTAATGTAATCAAAGAATTTAAGGAAACAGAAGTAAAAAACTTTTTAAAAACTGCATCAGGTTTTGGAGGAAGTAATGCTGCTGCTTACTTTTCTGAATTTAATTCTGATTGAAAGAATTGAAACTGAAAATTTGAAATTGGATTGTTGGATAACCAAACAAACAATAGAAAGATATCGACTATTAAATAAACGGTACTACCACGAATTTAATGGGTAATGATAAAATGACAAAATGATTGAATGATAAAATGGTTATGAAAGATTATGACAGAGAAGAATTACTAAGGCTCATAAAAGAAGCAAATGAAATAACAAAAACCTAACTGCCTTCAGGCAGGTAATGATAAATCCCGATAGCTGTCGGGAAAAAATTCATCGTACAGAAAATAATATTTAATCATTTACGCATTTATACATTTAATCATTTTAATTGAAAATAAATATTAATCGGTCAACTCTATTTAGGGATAGTCAGATATCAAACATTGAACTTTGAACTTTAAACTATGAACTATATAACAAAATATTGCATTATAAAACCACATGAAGTTATTGTAGATGGTAAAACAGAGTTTTCTGATTCAGAAAAAAATAAATTCGGAGCTTTCATGAAATCCATATACAAGCATTACGAAGTAAAATATCCTAAATATTTTAAAATGGATAATCTTTGTAAACTTGCTTTTATTGCTTCAGAAATTGTTTTAAAAGGAAATGAACATGTAAAAGAACTTAATCCAACTAAAATTGGTGTTATTATTCAAAATTCTCACTCCTCAATTGATACGGATATAAAATATAATGAAACCATAAAAGATAAATCAAATTATTTCCCCAGTCCTGCAGTTTTTGTTTATACTTTACCAAATGTAATGATAGGCGAAATATGTATTCGCAATAAGTTTCAGGGTGAGAACACATGTTTCATTACCAAAGAATTTGATCCTGAATTTCTTACTAATCATGTAAATGAACTATTAGATTCAGGCAAAATAGATGCTTGTATTACAGGTTGGGCCGATTATATTGAAGGTGAATTTAGTGCAATAATGTTTTTAGTTGAAAAAAGTAAGGAAAATAAAAAAGATAATATTAGTTTTAAGCCCGAATTTATAAATCGAATAATTAAGTAATTAGAAATGGAAGAGTTAATAATAAAGATTAAGGAGCAGGTAATCGAAGTTTTAAATTTAGAAGATATTGAACCAGATGATATAGATACTGATTCACCACTTTTTGGTGATGGTTTAGGACTTGATTCAATTGATGCTTTAGAGCTGATTGTTTTATTAGAAAAACAATATGGAATAAAGATTGAGGATCCAAAAGATGGTAAAAAAATATTCTATTCAATAAGAACAATTGCTGAATATATCGAAGAAAAAAAGAAATAATTCATTTTTAGCTGAAAAGAGGGGTTTTAAATGTCACAAAGGGTTTTTGTTACCGGCATAGGTATTATATCAGGAATTGGGAATAATGTTGACGAAACACTACAGTCAATTAAGCAGAAAAAGTCTGGCGTAACTGACATAAAATATCTTCAAACAATTCATAAAGGTGTAATTCCTGTATCTGAAGTAAAGCTTTCGGAAGATGAATTAATTGAAATGTCCGGACTGGATAAAAATGAACCTTTTACCCGGTCAACATTAATGGGTGTAATAGCAGCTGCCGAAGCTGTTAAAAATGCCCAAATTGATGATGTAAAAGAATACAAAACCGGTTTAATTTCAGGCACTACCGTAGGTGGAATGGATAAAAGCGAACTATTTTATAAAGACCTTCTAGAAACAACTAATCATATTGAATATATAGAAACACATGATTGTGGTGATAGTACGGAACGTATTGCAGATTATATTGGTGTAAAAGATTTTGTATCAACTACAAGTACCGCATGCTCTTCTGCTGCAAATTCAATGATTCTGGGCTCAAGAATGATTAAAAACGGATTGCTCGACAGGGTTATTGCCGGTGGTATTGAGTCATTAACCCGATATCACATAAATGGTTTTAATACTTTAATGATTTTGGATAAAGAGCTATGTAAACCCTTTGATGAAAATCGTAGTGGATTAAATCTTGGCGAAGGAGCTGCGTTTCTGGTACTGGAATCTGAAGAACTTGTTAAAAAAACCGGTAAAAAAGTACTTGCTGAATTAACCGGTTACGGAAACTCATGTGAAGCTTTCCATCAAACAGCATCTACTCCTGAAGGAAAAGGAGCATATGCTGCAATGAAAGAAGCACTTGACAGAAGTGGATTGAAACCGGAACAAATAGATTACATTAATGCACATGGAACAGGTACCGACAACAATGATCTTTCGGAAGGAAGAGCCATTGAAAATCTTTTTGGACCTAATCCGCCAAAAATAAGTTCAACAAAAGCATATACAGGACATACTACAAGTGCTGCAGGTGGTGTTGAAGCTGTTATTTCTGTTTTGGCTATTCAAAACAATATGATTTTTCCGAATCTGAATTTTAAAAATCAAATGAAAGAACTTAGTTTTAAACCTGTTACTGAACTTTTAGAAAACGTAAAAGTTGATCATGTATTATCTAATTCATTTGGGTTTGCCGGAAATAATTCTGCATTAATTTTTTCAAGATATTAGTATGGAAGTTTATATAAAAGGTATTGGGAATATATCTCCACAAAATACTATTAACAGTAGCATCTTTTTAGATGAAGTTGTTGGTCATGATACTGATTTTCTCTCTTGTATAGAGCCAAATTATAAAGAGTTTATCAATCCTATTCAGCTTCGCCGGATGAGTAAGTTAATTAAGATGGGTATCAGCGCTTCCAAAATTTGTTTAAAAGATGCAGGTATTGAAAATCCGGGAGCAATTATTACCGGAACAGGTTTAGGATTAGTTGGAGATACCGAAAAATTCTTAAATCAGATGCTGGATAACAACGAAGAATTCCTTGCTCCCACTGCATTTATACAATCTACCCACAACACAATAAGCGGACAAGTTGCTATAGCATTAAAATGCTTTAACTACAATAATACATACTCACACAGGGGTTTTTCATTTGAAAGTGCTTTATTAGACGGAATGCTTTTAATTAAAGACAAAGATGCTGAAAATGTATTAATTGGCGGATTTGATGAAATTACTCCTGAGCATCATTCGATTATTAAAAAAACCCGATGGGTTAAAAATGAAACTATAAAAAGTTTAGAGCTTTTAGATCATAAAACTCAGGGAACAATTGTTGGTGAAAGTGTTACTTTTTTTTCTATTACAGGTAAAAAAGATGAAAACACTTATGCCAGAATCAAGAATATTAAAACTGTTTATAAGCCCGAAAGCAACGAAGAAATCGAATTAAAAATCGATCGGTTCCTTGCTGAAAATAGTTTAACTAAAGATGATATTGATCTTGTTGTTTTAGGTTTAAACGGAAACATTGATACTGATGATGTTTATTATCATTTAGCAGATAATTATTTTAATACAAACTATGCATATTTCAAGCATCTTTGCGGCGATTATCATACCGCAGGTTCTTTTGCTGTATGGTTTGCAGCTAATACAATTAAACATCAGAGAGTTCCTGAAATTACTCGTTATAGAAAAGAAAACTTTATTGAAAAGCCAATAAAAAATGTATTGGTTTATAATCATTTTAGAGAAGTTGATCATTCAATATTTTTATTAACTCAATGATAAAATCAGGAACCACATTTGTTCTTTACATCATTGTTTTAATCCTGGTTTATCTCTTTCTTCCATGGAAAGGGATATTTTTTATTATAATTACCTTAGTATTTTTAGTTCATTTGGTTTATTGCTCTGCAAATATTTGCTCACAGGCTTATATTAAAACACTGTGCAAAGCAAAAACATCTGAAAAGAAAATTGCCATTACGTTTGATGATGGCCCTGATTCTAAAATCACTCCAAAAGTTCTGGACTTGCTTGACTCTTATAATATAAAAGCCACTTTTTTTTGTATCGGTCAGCAAATTGAAAATAACAAAGAATTATTGAAATTAATTGACAAAAAAGGTCATATCATTGGGAATCACACATGGATGCATGCCCGTTGGTTCGATTTATTTTCAACTAAAAAAATGCAAAATGATATTGAAAAAACAACCAGCCTGATATTTGAAATCACTAACAAAAAAGTAAAGCTATTTCGTCCACCTTATGGAGTTACCAATCCAACTTTAAGAAGAGCTTTAAAGAATTTAAATTTCCATACAATTGGATGGAGTATTCGTTCTTTTGATACCGTTTACAGTCCTGAAAAAACATTAAAAAGAATAAAAAATCAATTATCACCGGGCGATATTATTTTGTTTCACGATAACCGTGAGCATATTATCGAAATACTTAAATCATTTTTGGATTATGCCAAAAATCAAGGCTATCAAGTTGTTCGTCTGGATAAATTACTAAATATTAAAGTATATGAGTAAAATATTAAGCACCATATTAAGTCTATTTATTTTTGTTGGTATTATATATGCACAGGAAAGTGGGTTTAGTGAAATTATGGATATTGACAAAGTTAAAACTGAACTTAACAAATTATCAGAGAATACTTCAACCATTCAGAGTAAATTTATACAGGAGAAGCATCTTAGTTTTTTAACTGAGAATATAATTTCTAAAGGAGAATTTTACTTTAAAAGTCCGAATCAATTACGATGGGAATATTCCGAACCATTTGAATACATTATTGTGTTTAACGATAAAAATATTTTCATTAAAGATGAAGATAAAATAAGCACTTTCGATACTGAATCGAATAAAATGTTTAGCGAAGTAAGTAACATGATGATTGGCACTATTCAGGGAAATCTTTTTACTGATACTGATAGATTTGCAGTAAAGTATTTCGAGAGCACTTCTCAGTATTTATTGGAACTGTATCCGAAATTACCGGAAATGAAAAGCATGCTTAAAACCATTAAAATCTATATTGATAAATCTGATGTTTCCGTAGCTAAAATTAAAATGATCGAAAGCTCTGATGATTATACAAGTATTGATTTCGTAAATAGAAAATTGAATCAGCCAATTGATAATGAAAAATTTAATATAAAATAATATGAATGTCCGTTATTATACCTAAAAATAATCATACCGCCCATCATTCCTGCGTATGCAGGAATCCATAAGTAAGTTTGATAGATTCCGCAACACCTGACTGCCGTCAGTCAGGAGTGCGGAATGACAATAAAGTTTCTACTTAGAATTAGGAATGAATGCGGATAATCATATAAAATAAACCATTAATTTTTAAGATACTTTGTTTGTGTATTTTTGTGTCTTTGAGCTTTAGTGGCAAAAAAGTCTTAGCCACAAAGACACTAAAGCTCAAAATAACACTAAATAAGTAATTTAAATTATACTTAAATCGAATAATGAATAAAGAACACCGAATACTGAATTATGAAATAAATCTTTCACTTTTAATTCCGACAGCTATCGGGACAATATTCGATATTCGATATTCGATATTATTTCTTTTTTTATTGATATCAAGCTGTTCTAGTCCATACAAAAATCTACCTAAAACCGAGTACTCATCAACAGAAATTCAGAATATACCATACGCCCTGCCCTATTCTGAAAAAACCTTAATTTATAAAGCCGATATTAGTTTTTATAAGAATGATATAAGCGGATTACTTATCATGAAAAAGATGGATGAAAGTATTTACCGCATTGCTTTGACCACGCAATTTGGATTAAAAATATTTGATTTTGAATTAAATAATGGAACTTTGAATATAAAATATTGCGCTGAATATCTTGACAAGAAAATCATAATTAATACATTTCAAAATGATTTTAATTTACTGTTGATACAAAACCAAGTTAAAAATATTTTTGTAATTGAAAATCCTGAACAAAATCAAAAAATATGGCAATTAAAATCCGGAAAACTAAACTATAATTATATTCAAAACACTGACTCAGAAAAGATTGAAAACATTACTTTTAAGAAACGAAATTCTGAAAAAATATCAGTAGGTTTGTATAATTACAAGGATAATATTCCCGGAAATATTACTTTGGAACATCATAATATTAAATTGAAAATGAATTTAAAATTGATACAACAATAACATGCTTTTAAAAGATTTCTATACCATAGTTGAATTAAACAGTAGCGATAAAGAAAACGTAAAAGCAATTATCGACTTAAATAAAGATCATGAAGTTTATGAGGGTCACTTCCCCGGCAACCCCGTAGTTCCTGGAGTTTGTCTTACTCAGTTAATTAAGGAAATAATGGAAAACGTGGAAAACACGGAACTTAGACTGGTATACGCCGATAATATAAAATTTTTGGCTGTTGTTAATCCTGAAATAAATAATAGACTTCAGATCGATCTTAAAGTAAAATACGACACCGAACAAAACCTTATAAAAGTTAATAGTGTTACACACTTTAACGATCAGGTTTTTTACAAATTTAAAGGTAACTTTAAGGCAAAATAATATTGGGGAGAATGGCTGCGGATAAATGCAAAGAATTGTTCAGGGAGAAAAAGTGTTGCGTTATCATTCCAACATATAATAATCACAGAACTGTTGAACAGGTTATTAGTGATGTATTGGAATATACCGATCAGCTTGTTGTAGTAAATGACGGATCAACTGATAATACGGAAGAAATACTACGAAAATTCAATCAGATTGATGTAATAACTTACCCAAAAAATAAAGGAAAAGGATATGCTTTAAGAAAAGGACTCAGCTTTGCATGGAATAAAGGATACGAATATGCTATTACAATTGACTCTGACGGCCAGCATTTTGCTTCTGACCTACCCAAATTTGTGAAAGCTATTGATGAAAACCCAAATGCAATTATTATAGGGAACCGAAACATGAAACAGGAAGGAATTCCCGGAAAAAGCAGCTTCGGAAACCGATTTTCAAACTTCTGGTTTAAGTTCGAAACAGGTATAAAAATTCCTGATACTCAATCGGGTTATAGGTTATATCCCTTGAAACCTTTGAGTAAGATGATATTCTTTACCCGAAAATACGAATTTGAAATTGAAGTAATTGTTCGTGCAGCATGGAAAGGCGTTAGTGTTACAGATGTTCCTATTCAAATTTATTATGCTCCGAAAGAAACCAGAGTTTCACATTTTCGTCCATTTAGGGATTTTTCAAGAGTTAGTGTTTTGAATACTGTTTTAGTAATTTATGCTTTGCTAATTGTTAAGCCTTTTGAATTTATCCGAAAGCTAAATAAAAAAAGTATTCAGGAATTTTTCCGTACACAAATAACTCAAAACAAAGAGCCCAATATTAAAATTACTTTTGCAGTAATGCTGGGATTATTCATGGGCGTTGCTCCTGTTTGGGGATACCAGATGCTTATTGCATTTGCTATAGCTCATATCATAAAACTGAATAAAGTTATTGTTTTGGTAGTATCAAATATTAGTATTCCACCAATGATTCCGATTATCATATTTGCCAGTTTTAAAACCGGTGGATTGTTTATTGAATCAAATAAACTTAACCTGAACTATAACTCGGGAATTAGCCTTGATTTAATTAAAGATAATTTGATTCAATACATTGTCGGAAGTCTTGTTTTTGGTGTTATTTTAGCTGTTGTATTCGGGATTTTAACATATATTTTACTTCTGATTTTCAAAAATTCTGCATATAAAGACATGGCTTATATTAACAGAAAAAGCAAAAAATATGGGAGGAAATAATTCGCAAACCCACCTGCCGGTCGGGCAGGTAATTATATATCAAACTGAAAGTGGAGAAACAAAATTAGATGTTCATTTTCAAAATGAAACAGTTTGGTTGAGTCAATCGCAAATGTCAACACTTTTTAATAAAGGCCGAACAACAATTACAGAACATATAGGTAACATCTTTCAAGAAAGCGAATTAGAAGAAAAATCAGTGTGTCGGAAATCCCGACATACTGCTCAAGATGGTAAATCATACAATACTATTTACTACAATCTTGATGTAATAATTTCAGTTGGATATCGTGTAAAATCTAAGGAAGGAACACAATTTCGTATTTGGGCAACTCAACGTTTAAAAGAATATATACGGATTTTAGATAGTAAAATATCATCTGGATTAATCACAAATTAGTATGTCGAGTTTATTTAATGGTTTATACGAACTTTTTCGAAAATTTAGAATTTCATTCATATTTCTTATCCTGATTATTTTTGGATTATCGGCTTATCTTGTAACAAAAATCAGATTTGAAGAAGATATTACAAGAATGCTTCCATCTGATAAAAATATTCAGAGAATAAGCATGGTTTCGCAAAATATCAACTTTATGGATAAGTTGATTATAAACATTGCATTAAGCGATACCAATCTTTCTTCTGACCCACAAAAGCTCATCGAGTTTGCCGATCAGTTAAACAACAAGCTAACAAAATATCAGCCTGATTTAATTAAAGACATTAACTATCAGGTATCAGAAAAAATCATGTACGATGTATATGATGTTTTCTTCGACAATCTTCCTGTATTTCTCGAAGAAAAAGATTATAAAAAAATCGACAGCTTAATTCAGCAATCTTCCGTTGAGAATTCAGTAAAAAACAATTTTAAAACACTAATATCACCGGCAAGTATGGTTATGAAGCGATTTATAATGAAAGATCCGCTTCATTTCGCTCCTATTATTCTTGAAAAATTAAACACTTTTCAGATTGGTGATAATTATAATATATATAATAGCCGCATTTTTACAAAGGATAAAAAGAACCTGAATATATTTATAACATCGGCCTTTCCATCAGGAGAAACTCAAAAAAACGGGAAATTAATACAGACTCTTAATCGAACCATTGATAGCCTTGAAACTCAATTTAATCATGAAATAAATGCTCAATATTATGGTGCCGCTGCAGTAGCTGTCGGGAATGCTAATCGTATTAAAAAGGATATAAAACTCACGGTTACTATGGCATTAATTGTACTGTTGGTATTTATGAGTTTATTTTTCCGAAAGAAAAGTATTTTCCTTATTTTGTTTCTTCCGGCCATTTTTGGTGGTAGTTTATCCTTAGCAATTCTCTATCTGATTAAGGGTGAGATATCGGCTATTTCACTGGGTATTGGTTCTGTACTTCTGGGAATTACGGTTGATTATTCATTGCATTTATTTACGCATTTCCGAACTGTTGGCAATGTGAAAAAAGTATTAAAAGATATTGCAACGCCGATATTGATGAGCACTCTGACAACAGCATCTGCATTTTTGTGTTTATTATTTGTTAGCTCTAAGGCTCTTCAGGATTTAGGAATGTTTGCAGCCATAAGTGTAGTCGTTGCCGCGCTATTTTCATTAATTGTCTTACCTCATTTTCTTAAGAAAAAAGATTACGAAAAGAATGCTCAAAATCAGCAAAAATCAATAATTTATAAAATTACATCATATCCATACGAAAAAAACAAATACCTGATTTGGGGAATTATTGCTTTCACCATTGTTTCAATGTTTTTCTCAGGCAAAACTTCCTTTGATGGCGATATGGATAAAATGAGCTACTTATCTGAAGAGTTAAAGGAAGCCGAAGATAATCTAAATAAAATTGCCAATGTTACGCTCAAATCAGTCTATCTGATAAGTACCGGAAATAATTTACAAGAAGCTTTAATAACCAGCGAAAAAGCCATTCCTAATCTTGAAAAACTAAAACAGGAAGGTATAATAAATCAATATACATCAGTTAGCAAAATTCTAATTTCTGATTCGCTTCAAAAAGAAAGAATCAAACGCTGGAATACTTTCTGGACTCCTGAAAAAATTGATCAATTGAAACTGAATCTTCAAACTTCCGGCAAGAAATACAAATTCAAACCCGATGCTTTTTCATCTTTTTATAATCTTTTCGAGAAAGAGTTTAATATTATAAATTCAGGAGAATTAGGCGATTTAAGAAAATTATTTTTAGATGAATACATAACCGAAAACGAAAATATTACTACAGTTGTCAGTATTTTAAAGGCTGACGAATCAAGCAAACCTTTCATTTACGAAACATTTGCTGATGAAAAAGATTTGGTAGTATTCGACAAAAAGTACATGACCGATAATCTGGTTCGTGTATTAAAAGATGATTTTAATTTATTGGTTAAACTTTCTTTAATCATTGTTTTCTTAATCCTTCTGTTATCGTTCGGTAGAATTGAACTGGCGCTTCTAACTTTTATCCCAATGGTAATTTCGTGGATTTGGACCTTGGGAATAATGGGATTATTCGGAATCAAGTTTACCATTTTCAACATCATAATTTCAACCTTTATTTTTGGATTAGGAATTGATTATTCCATTTTCATTATGCGTGGAATGCTACAGGAATACAAGTATGGAGTTAAAAATCTTAATTCTTATAAAACCTCTATTTTCTTATCAGCAGTAACAACTATAACCGGAATTGGAGTCCTGATTTTCGCGAAGCATCCTGCCTTAAAATCAATGGCCTTGCTTTCAATAATTGGAATTTTATCGGTAATAATAATTTCCTATACTATTGAACCTGCATTATTCAAATTATTTATTTTAAATCGTAAGAAAAAGGGTAAAATAGCTTTCTCATTTCAAGAACTTCTGAACTCTATTATTGCCTGGAGTATTTTTGTTGCAGGATCAATTTATATAACTTTTGTAGGATTTATACTTAGTAACATATTTGGAATTAATAACAAAAGATTAAAACTATTCCTTAATTATTCAATGAGCTATTCTACTAAGGCACTTTACTATGGAATGTTTAATATTCGTAAAAAGATAATAAATCCTAATAAAGAAAAATTTAAAAAACCATGTATAATTATTTGTAATCATCAATCACATCTTGATTTAATTTACAATATGTCCATTAGTCCAAAAATTATTATTTTAACAAATGATTGGGTTCAAAAAAGTAAAATTTACGGACGTATTGTTCAAATGGCAGATTTTTATCCTTTTTCGGAGGGTTACGAAACACTGGTTCCTAAACTTAGGAAAAAGGTTGAAGAAGGATTCTCAATTTTAATATATCCCGAAGGTACCCGATCAGTTAATTACAAAATGAAACGTTTTCATAAAGGAGCATTTTATTTGGCAGAAAAACTTAATCTGGATATTTTACCAATTGTTATGCATGGTACTGGATATTGTATGACAAAAGGTGATGATTTATTAGTAAAAAATGCAACTGTAACAGTTAAATATTTAGATCGAATTACTCCTGACAATAAAGATTACGGAGCAAATTATTCGGAAAGAGCTAAGAAGACAGGACGATATTTCAAAGAAGAGTACAATCAAATGAGACTGGAATTGGAAGGACCTAAATATTATCGTAATCAACTTATTAAAAACTATTTATACAAAGGCCCAATTTTGGAATGGTACCTGAAAGTGAAACTCAAACTTGAAAAAAATTACGAATTATTTAATACTTTGATACCACGTAAAGGTATAATCTATGATATTGGATGTGGATATGGTTATTTATCATACATGCTTCATTTCGTTTCAGATGAAAGAATTGTAACAGGAATAGATCATGATAGTGAAAAGATTTTGGTTGCAAATAATTGTCCGTCGAAAAATGAAAAAGTAAATTTCGAATGTGCCGATATTATAAAATATGATTTTAAACCTGCTGATGTATTTTTATTGAGTGATGTGTTACATTATATCCCTAAAAAAGATCAGGAAGCAGTTATTACAAATTGCATCAATAACCTGAATGATAACGGAATGATTATTATTCGTGATGCTAATAGCAAATTAAAAGACCGTCATAAAGGAACAAAATTTACAGAATTATTCTCTACCAAAATTTTTGGCTTTAACAAAACTGTTAGCGAGTCTAAAGAACTATATTTTATATCTTCAGATGATATTTTAGAGATATTTAAGAAACATAATATGGAAGTAGAAATTGTAGATCAGGCAAAACTAACATCTAATGTTGTTTATATTATTAAAAAGAAATAATTAAATGTGATTATAAAAATTGTAAATTTAAAATAGTTCATCAGGCAATAAGTAGTTTTATATAATAACTAACTCCGTCCTTTAGGGCGGAGAGAAAAATAAAAATAATAAACCGGGCTTTAGCCCAAAACTTATAAAGTTATGTCATATGTAAGAATTTGGGTACACTGTGTTTAGGGCATAAAAAAGCGGATATCTTTTCTTTCTGCAGACAACAAGTGGGATATTCTTAATCATATCAAAGAAAACCTGGGAAGAAGAATGTAATGAATTTATGCAAAAATATAATTTTGAAAATATTAAGGGCTAAAGCCCCTAATGCCTTATACCTTTACCCCCGGCATAAATGCCGGAGTTAGCCAATTATCTTTGCAAATTTAGGATAAACCATAAAATTTATAATTTAGTATTCAAATAATATATTTATAAACTAAAGAAGATTAACAATAATTCGAAGATTATAAAATTAACTATGCCAAAATACGATGTTGTAATTATAGGTAGCGGATTAGGGGGTTTGCTTTGTGGTAATATACTTAGCAAAGAAGGTAAAAGTGTTTGTATCCTTGAAAAACAACATCAGTTTGGCGGGAATTTGCAAACTTTTAAACGTGATGGAAAAATATTTGATACCGGAGTTCATTATGTTGGCGGGTTATCCAAAGGTCAAAACTTACATCAATATTTTAAATATACAGGAATCGTTGATAAACTAAAACTACAACGATTAAACCTGGATGCATTTGACAAAATTAACTTTGAAGGTAAAACCTATTCTTACGCTCAGGGATTTGATAATTTTATTGAAACCCTGACAAATGATTTTCCATTGGAAAAAAATGCGCTAAAGGAATACATAAAGAAAATAAAAAAGATTTGCAGTCATTTTCCATTATACAACCTAAGGCCTAATTTGGGATTAGATAATGAGCAAAAATATTACGAACAAAGCATAGGTGATTTTATAAAATCAATTACTCCCAATAAAACTTTGCAAAATGTTTTGGCAGGTAACAATATGCTTTATGCAGGAATTCCGAATAAAACACCGGTTGCAATACATGCTTTAATCACAAATTCATTAATCGAAGGAGCATATCGATTCAAAGATGGCAGTCAACAAATTGCAGATTTATTAGTCGAATCTATAAAAAATAATGGTGGAACATTAATAAATAACAGCGAAGTAAATAAACTGGAAGTAAATCACGGTAAAGTAGAATCTGCTATTTTAAGTAATGGTGAAATAATTGAAGCTGATTATTTTATTTCAGCAATTCATCCTTCACTTACACTGAAAATGACCGATTCAAAATTGTTGCGTAAATCGTATCGCTCTCGAATAAATGAGTTGGAAGAAAGCATTTCTGTATTTGTGGTCTATTTTGCGTTCAAACCTAATAGTTTAAAATATTTTAATTATAACTATTACCATTTTAACGAAGATAGCGTTTGGAGTATCCCTAAATATAATCAGAGAAAATGGCCACAAGAATATTTATTTTTAACACCATCGTCAGGCAGTTCCGGTAAATTTGCCGATACTGCAACAGCAATGACATATATGCAGTATGATGAAGTTAAACAGTGGGATAATTCGGGTAATGGTAATCGTGGGATTGATTATGAAGAATTCAAAAAACAAAAAGCCGAAAAATTGATCAACCAAATTGATATGCAATATCCGGGTTTTAAGGCAAGTATAAACAATTATTACACTTCTACCCCACTTTCTTTGAAAGATTACACAGGAACCCGAAATGGCTCAATGTATGGAATTGTACACGATTGTAACAATCCCTTAAGAACAAATATATATCCAAAAACAAAAATTCCTAATTTACTGTTAAGCGGGCAAAACATTAATATACATGGAGTTTTAGGAGTAACCATTGGTTCGATTTTTACATGCACCGAAATGCTTGGAATGGAATATTTACTTGAAAAAATTAACAATGCATAGAATAAAGAAAATATTAAAAGCTCTACTAAAAACTTTAGTTATTCTGATTATTATAATATTAGTTCTGGTAGTTACTTTCAAAATTACAACCAGACTTAATCCACCCAAAGTTCAAAACATTCAAGTAGAAAATCTGCAACGAATTGCCGTTGATTCTATGTTTTATTATATCAATAACAACTGGTTACAAAAAAACGAATACGGATTGTGGGAGATGTATATCGAAGGCGAAGCATACGAACGTGGAATTATTAACGGTAAACTTACCAAAGAACTTATTTACAAACAGGAAAATGCTTTTGTAAATCAGATAAAAGTGATGATCCCGTCCGAATCATATTTAAAATTTCTGAAAACCTTTATTGCCTTTTTTAATCGAAATATTGATAAACATATAATTGATGAATATCAGGAAGAAATTTACGGTATTTCACAGTCTGCATCTGAAGAATTTAACTTTATTGCTCCCAATTATCATCGTATTTTAAACTATCACGCGGCTCATGACATTGGCCATGCATTGCAAAATATGAATCTGGTAGCCTGTACTGCTTTTGCAGGTTGGGATTCCCGTTCTGAAGATAGTTCCTTAATTATTGGCCGCAATTTCGATTTTTATGTTGGTGATGAATTTGCCGAAGATAAAATCATTATGTTTTGTAATCCTGAAAAAGGATATAAATTT
This sequence comes from Bacteroidales bacterium, assembly GCA_030611105.1. Classification (GTDB taxonomy): domain Bacteria; phylum Bacteroidota; class Bacteroidia; order Bacteroidales; family UBA12077; genus UBA12077. The sequence continues at coordinate 7,705 of JAUWQL010000022.1, read as the reverse complement.
ATGATTGTAACCTGGGGCGGAATGATAGGTGCAACATCAGGAATGAACAATCAAGGATTAACAGTTACTTTAAATGCTGCTAAATCTGATATTCCGTTTGGTGCAGCCACTCCTGTTTCACTGGTAGCAAGAGAAATATTACAATATGCATCAACTATTGACGAAGCATTTGAAATTGCTGCAAAACGAAAAACTTTTGTTTCAGAATCACTTTTTATTGGATCGGCAAAAGATGGAAAAACAGCTATCATAGAAAAGTCACCAGATAATCAGGCTCTATTTGAAACCCACAATGATTATATTATTTGTAGCAATCATTTCCAGAGCGAAAAAATGCAAAAACCTGAAATTATAAATGCTAAAATTTGTGAATATGCAACAACATATCGTTTTAAGCGAGTTGAAGAACTTTTAAATCAAAACCATAAGTTGAATGTAAATTCAGTGGCCAAAATATTACGCGATCAAAAAGGAATTAAGAATGAAGATATTGGCATGGGTAATGAGAAAGCCGTAAACCAACTAATAGCACACCATTCAATTATTTTTAAACCCGAAGAATTGAAGGTTTGGATTTCCACATCACCTTTTCAGTTGGGTGAATTTATTTGTTATGATTTAAATAAAGTCTTTACCGAAGCCGGTAACATTAAGGAATCTAAAATAATTTATGAAAATAATTTAATCATTCCTGCCGATTCATTTTTGTACTCAAATAATTTTAAAAACTTTAATCAATTTAAAGACATAAGAACTCAGATACAAGCTGCCATAAAAACTGAAACAAGAATTCCGGACGAAGATTATCTTTTTAATGAAATTATTGAACTAAACCCGCAATTCTTTGAAACATTCGTATATCTTGGTAATTATTTTAATCATTTTAATATATTAGATAAGGCAGAATTAGCCTACAAAATGGCATTAAAAAAAGAAATTCCAAATATTTATCAAAGAGAAAACATAATGGATAAACTTAAAAAGACAGGAGATTCATCCGGGAAATAGAAATTAATTACGAATTAGGAATAATAAATGATGTAGTTAACAAGTGGCAGGATACAGGATACAGGATAATTTGAATAAAATTTATATACAAGTATCAGATAGTAAATAAAAAACTTGGAACTTGACCCGAAAGCTTTCGGGATGGAACTTGAAACTTAATGCGTACAAAAGTTTAAAAAAATATGCATGAACAAAAACTAAATAAACAATACGATCTGGCAATTATCGGTGCCGGAATTAGCGGTTTAACAGCAGCTGCCATAGCAGGTAAATTTGGCCTGAAATGTTGTATTCTTGAAAAGGAACCAAAGGCCGGCGGTTATTTAGCAGGTTTCAGCAAAGAAGGTTTTCATTTCGATACAGCAATACATTGGTTGAATCAATGTAATAAAAATGAAATGGCCGGTAGAATTTTTAATCTTATCGGTTCTGATAGTCCTAAAGTAAAAATAATGCAAGAGATTTACCGGTTTAAAGGTGATACTTACGATTATTTACTTACCAACAATCCCAATAAACTTAAAGAGAAATTAATAGCCGATTTTCCTCACGAAGAAAAAGGAATTAAAAGATTTTTTAATGCCGCTAAAAAAATTGGTGCAGGATCATTAAAATATGCTAATCTTTTTAGAACAGATGAAAGCATGTCAGTCTTTGAAAAAGTTTTTTTCAAGCTGAAACTATTAAAATTTGTTCTTCCTCTTATTAAGTATGTTTTTTATAGCGGTGAAATTGGTGTTCCTAAAGGGCTTAATAAATTTTTTAAAGATAAAAATCTACATAAATTATACAGTTCAGAAAAAGATTTGCTATCCTGCTTATTCCCAATTGCATGGGCATATAATGATGGTTATCAAATTCCGGAAAAAGGCGGAGCAAAAGCTTTTATACAATGGCTGACATACGTAAATAAGTATTTTGAAAATGATTTGATTTTTAATGCCGAAGTAAAAAAACTTGAAATTATTAATGGATCGTGTGAAAGTGTAGTTTTTCAACAAAAAGGAAAAGAATATAAAATAAAAAGTAAGCATGTGATTTCAACAAATGATGTTGAAACCTTATATACTAAAATACTCCCTGAAAATACTGTATCACAAAAATTTAAAACCAAACTAAACAATGCTGTTTTATACAGTTCCGCATTTACCGTTTCTATTGCTTTAGATTGCCCTACCGAAGATTTAGGAATTAATCAGGAATTAATAATTATAACCAAAGAGGGAATCAAAAGAAATGATCACGACTGTGGTGATCCTTTAATAAGTGATATTAATATTTTATCACCATCGGCAAGAGATAAATCGCTTACCCCGGAAGGAAAAGGAATGCTTTCTATATTAATTCCTGCATATTTTGATTATAAAAATTATTGGCAAACAGAAAAAGATGAAAACGGGAATTATATTCGCGGAGAGAAATATAAAAAGCTAAAAACGGAAGTAGCTGAAATACTTATTCAGCGTGTAGAAAAGGAATTATCGACTGATATTAAGAAGCACATAATGTTTTATGATATTTCAACCCCAATAACATATTGGCGATACACGGGAAATAAAAACGGCACAATGATGGGTGCACGACCCGGGAAAGAAAATATGCAGGCAGGTATTGCTCATCATCAAACTCCTGTTAAAAATTTAATTTTAGGCGGGCACTGGGCCGATGTGGGTGGTGGTGTTCCAATAGCTGTAAAAGCTGCAATTAACGCTGTACTTTTAGTTCTTAAAAAAGAAAATGAAGAATCGTTTAAGTTGCTGGCAAGTTATATGGATGGTAAAATAGATGTTGATCAATTAAATGTTTCGTCACTTGTGAAAAACTATGATAATTCGTGGAAGAATTAAAAGTTAAAAAACAAAAAAAATACATATGAAAACTATTAAAATAATTCAGGGACTCATCATTATTCTTATATTACAATCATGCGCAAGTAGCTTAAACACTACAAAACTATCAGAAGATGCCGAGACTGCATATCAAGCTGAAAATTATGAGGATGCTCTTATTGCGTGGGAGCAAATTATTGAAAGTCGTGAAGGTAAAAGCAAAAAAGCCAAAGCACATGTTTATGTTGGAGCTGGAAAATCAGCCCTGGCATTGGAACAAAATGACAAAGCCGGAAAATATCTTGAGACAGCCAGAGAGATAGAATTTTCATCTCCTGAAATGTATGTATCGCTAGCCAAAGTCTATAAAAATATTGATAATTTATCCAAAGAAATAACCGCACTGGAAATCTACCGTGAAAAATATCCACAAGGAGAAAAAATAAATGACATCAATACCCGATTGTTTGAAACATATGTTGAAAGCAAAAACTGGGATTTGGCTATTGAACTATGGCCAGAAATTGAAACACAAGCTCAATCTAATGCCGGACTACTTGCAGGGTATTTAATCGTTAACAAGAATTTGGAAAATACAACAGTCTGTGACAAGCTTGCCCGGCAAATCTTAAAACTGGAAGCATCCAATTTAACAGCTCTGGAATGGTACGCCGAAAAATATTTCTGGAAAGCTGAAAATCTTTACGTATCAGAAATGAAAGCTTATAAAAACAAGAGAACCTCCAGTCAGTATAAAAAACTACTTAAAGCATTAGACGAAGTATGGCCTACTTTCAGAAAATCGCGTGATTATTTCCTGAAGTTATATAAAATTGAACCCAAAAAGGAATACGCAAAATATCTGGGTAAAATATATACCCGCTATGACGATAAACAAAAGGCTGATTATTATAATAAAAGAGCTAAGTAGTTGCTGGTTTCAGATTTCAGGCTTGCCAGCCGGCTTGACTACCGAAGGCAGTGGCTGGTTTCAGGTTTCAGGTTTAAAATTTTGGAAAGCAGGATACAATACTTAAAATTGTAGTTATATATCTTTCATTTATCATTTTTCTCCAATCATCTTGCATAATTATGGTTTAAGATGTTAACTTTGGCATTTGTTAAAATTGTATAACATGAATATATTTCCGGAAGATATCGACCGACAATCTAAAGAAGAAATTAAAACTTACCAGGAAGAAAAACTACAAGAACTTTTACAATATGTAAATAAAAATTCAAAGTTTTATTCCGATCTTTTTAAAGAGCATAATATCGATATTAATGATATTAAAACATTAGAAGATATCCAAAAAATTCCTTTTACAACCAAAGATGATCTTTACGAACAAAATGATGATTTTATTTGCGTTGATCGCCGTAAAATTGTGGATTATATTACCACTTCCGGAACATTGGGCGATCCTGTTACATTTGCAATGACAGATGCCGATCTGGAACGATTAGCTTACAACGAATATATCTCGTTTAAATGTTCTGATGGTAGTCCTGACGATATTTACCAGTTAATGGTAACGCTTGACCGGCGGTTTATGGCTGGTTTAGCATATTTCCTGGGCATTAAAAAATTGGGTGCCGGAATGATCCGTGTTGGAAACGGTATGATTGAACTGCAATGGGATACTATTCAAAGAATTAAGCCTAATGCGCTAATCGCTGTTCCTTCGTTTATTTTAAAATTGATTGAATACGCTGAAGCAAACGATATTGATTATAAAAATTCGAGTATAAAAAAAGCCATTTGTATTGGCGAAGCATTACGAAACTCCGATTTTACACTTAATACACTCGGGCAAAGAATTAAAGACAAATGGGATATTAAATTATATTCGACTTTTGCATCAACGGAAATGGGTGCTGCCTTTGCCGATTGTGGAAACGAAAATGGCGGTCATCATCATCCTGAATTATTAATCGTAGAATTTGTTGACGAATATAATAATCCTGTTGCTGAAGGCAAAGCCGGAGAATTGGTTATTACAACACTTGGCGTGGAAGGAATGCCTTTAATTCGTTTTAAAACCGGCGATGTGGTACAACATTTTACCGAACCTTGTGTTTGTGGAAGAAACTCAATGCGACTGGGTCCTGTAATTGGCAGGAAAAACGAAATGATCAAATATAAAGGAACCACACTTTACCCGCCTGCATTATACGATATTTTAAATGATATGGAATACGTTGAAAACTATATTATTGAAGTATCAACAAGCCAGATTGGAACCGACGATATCTTAATACGAATTGCCACAAACGGACACAGGCCCGATAACTTCGAGAAATTAATTAAAGATCATTTCAGGGCAAAATTAAGAGTTGCTCCAACCATTCAGTTCGAATCAAAAGAATCAATAAACAAAGTAAAATTTCCGGAGCTAAAGCGAAAACCGGTTGTATTTATTGATAAAAGAAAGAAAAATAGTTGACAGTTGCAATTTACTGGTGTCCTCTCTATCTGCCTAAAATGTAAACTAAACCAAAACGATAATATTATTGTTGCTAATAAATTATTTTGTAATTGCTGATTTTATAAGATTAATAAGAATAGATTTATCTTTCTCGATTAACGAAAGAATCATATTAACCACACTTGTTTTATTAATACCTAAATCTTTTTCGAGATTTTCTAAGAGTTTATAATTATTTTTAGAAAGCCTGAAACCGGTATGGATTTTTAATTCCGTACTATTTTTTGTATTAGCTTGCATATGCTTTAATTTTAAAGTTAAACAGGCCGTATCCTGTATCTTTAGCAAACATTGCAACTCTATTTGTACTAAAAGATTTAGCAATAAACAACTTATCTTCTACTTTAGTTACTACGCAAATTGATTTGTTTACATAAACAAAATTACCAACCATAATATTTCTAAGGTCTTTAGGGAATATACCAAAAGTGTGTTTAAGCATATTGTATTCTTCATTAATTGCTTGCATTTTATCTAGTTTCCCTCCTTTGTCCGGATGATATATAAACGACAATTTTCGATACTTAGATTTTAAATCTTCTTTTTCTTTAACATCTGTAAAATATGTCATAATTAAAATTTTTCTCTAATATACAACAATGTTTTACATTGTACAACTAATTTGGTATTTTTATACTATACGGTTTTATGTTTTATATCGCCAGTACAAATAATTCTTTTGTTAACTAACTTATCTTTTAATTTAATAATATAGAATTATAGGATTGATTTACTATAATTTAGAAGAAGGTGCTACCCCGGATAGCTATCGGGGGGCTATGTCTTATAGACTTTTCATCAATTTTTCTAAAGATATTCAATTTATAAATAAATCTCTGTCTGCCGGCAGGAAGGCGCTAAGCACCTAATATTCAAGAATAATAACCAACTTTAACCCTTGTAGTTTTTGCCTATATTTGTTATAACAACAAATTGTGCACAAGCAGAATAAAGAAATTTTCAGATATTATAATGACTAATAGTTATAACTTTTGGTCATTACAATAATTATTTTTATTTTTGCATAAAAAAGAAAATGTATCAGAGAATACTGGAAAATATTGTAAAAGAAAAAATAGGTACACAAAAAGCAATAATAATTGTTGGAGCAAGACAAGTAGGTAAAACGACACTGATTAAAAACTTATTAAAGGATGATGATTTTTTGTTCTTTGATGCTGACGACCCTACCATTAGAAAATTATTATCAAGTCCGAATACCGAACAAATCAGAGTATTTCTTGGAGACTTTAAGATTGTTTTTATTGACGAAGCACAAAGAATAGAAGGAATTGGATTGACATTAAAAATAATTACAGATCAATTTTCTGATGTTCAATTATTTGTATCAGGTTCATCCTCATTTGATTTAGGTAATAAATTGAATGAACCATTAACCGGAAGAAAATGGGAATATGAATTGTTTCCAATATCTTGGGAAGAATTTGAAAAGAAAGAAGGATTTATTAAGGCTGAACAACAAATTGAAAATCGTTTATTGTTTGGATTTTACCCTGAGGTTTTGAATAACAAAGGTAAAGAACGTGAAATATTGAAAAATCTTGCAAGTAGTTATCTATACAGGGATATATTGGCTTTTTCTGAAATTAGAAAACCTGAAATTCTTGACAATTTACTATTAGCACTTGCGTTACAAGTTGGAAGTGAAGTAAATTATAATGAACTTGCTCAAACAATTGGTGTAAATAAAATTACGGTTCAAAAATACATAGACATTCTTGAAAAAGCTTACGTTGTTTTTAGATTAAACAGCTTTAGTAGAAATATCAGAAATGAAATAAAACGAAATCGTAAAATATATTTTTATGATAATGGTATTAGAAATATGATTATTGGTAACTTTAATCAACTTGATTTACGGACTGATATTGGTGTCCTTTGGGAGAACTTTTTAATATCAGAAAGAAAAAAACAAAATATTTATAAAGACACATTTGCAAGAATATACTTTTGGAGAACTAAACAACAGCAGGAAATAGATTTTGTAGAAGAAAGAGAAGGTAAGATATTTGGATTTGAATTTAAATGGAAATCAAAATCGAAAACAAAATTACCAAAAACATTTGTAAAAGCATACAATGCTGAAACAAAAATAATTGATAGAAATAATTTTAGAGAGTTTGTAATTATAAAATAGCCAGTGCACACGCAATATAAAAAATTGGGCAGAAAGTGCTAAATATGAACATATTAACGTTAAATAAACAGCGTAGTAAATTGAAAGATTGGAGTTTCAAAATGCCCAACATTTCATATTACCACCGTCAGACTGTCTAAAAACCTAACAATTTTTGTTGATAAGTTTACATGTTCATTTTTCGTTATAAGATTGGTTTTAAGTATATTAAACCATGAAAT
>JAUWQL010000177.1 GCA_030611105.1 Bacteroidales bacterium | reverse complement strand
AATTTTATTTCACTATTTTTGCTCATGTTGTAAATGTTTCTTCAAAAACAATATTACAACTTTGAGGGGAAACCTGAGGGAAGTACCCTCTTTTAAAAATTTAGTCGGACACTAATGATTTTTTATATAAAATAGGATGGTAAATGTTAAAGATTTGTCTATTTTGGTGTCCGATAACATGATATTTTGATTTAAATTGTTTCAATTTGAATCAAATTAAAGTAAAATAATTCAAATTATCAAGAAATAGGTTTTTTTATTATAAATAGATGATATCAAAATTGTTATGTCTTTAACTTGAATGTCGACAAAATGATATTATTTAACATCATTTGATATCATTTTGTCGACATTTAGGGGATTAGTAGAGTGAAAATGATATTTATTTTCATTTTTGTAGAATACTTGATCGGACACCTATTTTCAATTTACGTAATTGGTATCCGAATAGGTGTCGTTTAGTATGGTTATTTATGAATATTTTGGATAGTGTTAAAAAGAAAAAACAGCGTTAAACATTTGGTTTACGCTGTTTTAGTTCATTTTGTGTTTTGTTTCAGTGGAGCTGGCGGGAATCGAACCCGCGTCCGAATAAGAAATCCAAATGCGTTCTACATGCTTATCTCTTTATTGGTTTTCGTGGATAGTCTGGCAAAGAGCAGCCGAACTAAACCTTAGCTTCTTAAATTTTGCTTGGCAATCGAAGCGCTAACCAAACTAGTTTAATTTTTACGATGCCTCTATTTCAAAGTGCGATTAAACGACGCTCTTTGAGAGACAGCCTGTCCTGTCATCCTGGATGACAGGATTAAGCTTAATTCACTAAGTGAGATTAAGCAGCAAGCGCGTAGTTATTTTCGCCGTTTATTGTTTTGTGCCTTGAGATTTACGAGCCAAAACACAATGCTCGACATGCTGACATTCCAATTTACCTTACCGTCAAAACCAAGACAGCCCCAAATCAGAGGTGCAAAGTTACAATATCTTCTACTTATTATTATTTTTTTTGTTAAAAAAAATTAATTTTAGCCTTTCTAAAGTATATAATTTAAAAAAACAATTAAATATGAGCAAAAAGATAAAAGTTGGTGTTTTATGCGAAACCAAAAATCCACCTGATAAGCGAGTTCCGGTTACTCCATCGCAAGCAGTAAAATTCGCAGAGCGTTTCCCAAATGCAGATGTATATGTGCAACCTAGTGGCATCCGATGTTATACTGATGAAGAATATCAATATTTAGATTTAAATATGAAAGAAGATTTAAATGATTGTGATATCTTGATAGGTGTAAAAGAAGTTGATCCTAAAACATTAATCCCGAATAAAACATATATGTTTTTTGCTCATGTTGCTAAAAAACAACCTTACAATCGTGAGCTGTTGCAAGAGGTTATTAAGAAAAAAATCAGATTGATTGATTATGAATATTTAACAGATCGTGATAATCAAAGAATTGTGGCGTTTGGTCGTTGGGCAGGAATTGTAGGAGCATATAATGGATTGCGCGCGCGAGGAATTAGAACTGACCATTTTAATTTGAAACCTGCACATGAATGTAAAGATATGGACGAAATGTTTGCCGGATTAAAAAAGATTAAGCTAAAAAAGAAAAAGATTTTGGTTACCGGAGGTGGTCGTGTTGCGATGGGAGCCATGGAAACTTTGAGTCAGTTAGATATTCGCGAAGTTACTCCTGATGAGTTTTTAAATAAAGAATTTGACGAGCCTGTATTATGTCGTATCGATCCTGAACATTATGTACAGCATAAAGGTGGAATGCAATTTAATTTACAACATTTTTTTAAGCATCCTGAAGAGTATGAATCAACATTTAAGCCTTTCACTAAAGTAACAGATATATTTGTTGCATGTCATTTCTGGGATCCGAAATCTCCTAAGTTTATTACAAAAGAAGATTACCTTGATCCTGATTTTAAAATTACTGTTATAGCAGATGTGAGTTGTGATGTTGATGGACCTATTGCTTCAACTGTGAAAGCATCAACCATAGCCGAACCATTTTTTGGCTATAATCCAAAAACCGGTAAAGATGAGCCTCCATTTATTAATCCCCAAAATGTAACTGTAATGTCTGTTGATAATTTACCTGGAGAATTGCCTCGCAATGCATCTTCTGATTTTGGTAATAACTTAATTGATAAAGTTTATCCTTCGTTATTTGGTAATGATGATACAGGTATGATCCAACGTGCCACGATTGCAAAGGATGGAAAATTAACTGAACGATATGCTTACCTGCAAGATTATCTTGAAGGGAAAGTGTAAGAAAGGTTTATTATAAACGAAAGGTCATCCTAGGTTTTTCGAAGGATGACCTTATTTATGATAAAGTCCTTTAAAATTTCAAATTCCTTAATTCTTTTATCGTTTGCAACTGATTGTTAGAACTGAAAATATAACTCCCTGCAACTAAAACATCACATCCGGCATCAACCAAAGCTTTTGCATTGGAATTGTCAACTCCTCCGTCAACTTCAATAAGAGCGTTTGACTTTTTATTATTAATCAGTTGTTTTAATTCTTTAATTTTTTCAATGGAATTTGTAATGAATTTTTGTCCTCCAAATCCCGGATTAACAGACATAATTAAAACCAAATCAACATCTGAAATAATATCTTTTAGCAAATGTACTGGTGTATGTGGATTTAAACTAACACCTGCTTTCATTCCTTTCGATTTTATATTTTGAACGATACGATGCAAATGATTGCAAGCTTCGTAGTGCACAGTTAAAATATCTGCCCCGGCATTATGAAAATCTTCAATATAGCGATCGGGATCAACAATCATTAAATGAACATCTAATGGTTTTTTAGCATGTTTTTTAATGTGTTTAATAACCGGAAATCCAAATGATATATTAGGAACAAACATTCCATCCATAATATCCAGGTGGAACCAATCTGCTTCGCTGGTATTTATCATTTCAATATCACGTTGAAGATTTCCAAAATCTGCTGATAATAATGAAGGTGATACTAAATGTGCCATATTAGAATTATTTTGATGTAAAAATAAATAAAAAAAGGAAACTGAACGGTTTCCTTAATATCTTTGTTGATTATCCTAAATATGTTTTTAATATTTTACAACGTGTTGTATGTTTCAGGCGTTTAATTGCCTTTTCTTTGATCTGTCGAACTCTTTCACGAGTGAGATTAAATTCTTCACCAATTTCTTCTAAAGTAAATGGATGTTTTCCGTTGAGGCCGAAATATAAACGTACAATATTGGCTTCTCTTTCTGTTAATGACGATAAGGCTCTTTCAATTTCTTTTCTTAAAGAATCGTTTAATAAACGTCCATCAGGACTTGGGTTATTTTTACTTAACAGAACTTCGTACATATCACCATCTTCACCATTGGTAAGCGGAGCATCCATTGAAACATGTCGACCAGCACTTCTCATCGCATCTTTTATTTCTTTAGGAGCAAGCTCAATGGTATTTGCAATTTCCTCGATCGATGGTTCTCTTTCAAATTTCTGTTCTAATTTAGATAATGCTTTATTTATTTTATTAATTGAACCTATTTTATTTAAAGGCAAACGTACTATTCTTGCTTGCTCTGCTAAAGCTTGTAGTATAGATTGCCTAATCCACCATACAGCATATGATATAAATTTAAATCCACGGGTTTCGTCAAATCGTTTTGCTGCTTTAATTAAACCAAGATTGCCTTCATTAATGAGGTCAGGTAAGCTTAGTCCTTGATTCTGGTATTGTTTTGATACTGAAACAACAAAGCGTAAGTTTGCTTTTATTAGTTTTTCAAGTGCAAGATGATCACCACTACGAACCTTTCGGGCAAGTTCTACTTCTTCATCGGCTGATAAAAGATCAACTTTCCCTATTTCGTGCAGATATTTGTCTAAAGAGGCAGTTTCTCGATTAGTAACCTGCTTGATGATTTTTAACTGTCTCATTACTTTGATAGGGTGATTGTTAGCTTAATTAATACGTTGATATAATACCAATTGTTACAAATAAACTCAAATATGTAAATAAAAATCTTTACAATAAAATTTTTTTGTTATTTTTATTTAATAAATTGATATTATGAGTTTTTTTAAAAAAAGTATAGACTTCTTTTGGTAATTGTCAGGAAATCTGTAATATTGCATTGAATTTTCTTTTGAGTTAATAATTCTCCTGCAGTAAAGATCAATCAATTTACTTGCTTATCAATGAAGTATAGTTCAAAAATTATTATAATATCATTTAATTCCCAATATAAATAAATACAATGTACGACATTCTTGAATTGAATAAGAAGCTGGTTTCTGATTTAAGAGATATAGCTAAAGGATTACAAATTAAAAAAGTTGAGTCATTAAAAAAACAGGATTTGATCTATAAAATCCTTGACCAACAGGCAATAAATGCTACATCAGATGTAAAGCCGGAAAAGAAATCTCTTGGCAGGAAACGTTCATCTGATAAATCAAAAACTACTGAAACACCAATCAAAAAAGTAGAGCATAAAGTTTTTAAAGAAAAAGAACGTGAAAGAGAGAAAAAACACGTAAAGCCTGAACCTAGAAAGGTGTTTGCTAAAGACAATGAAGAATCTGAAGTTAAACCAAAACAGGAAGAACACTTCGAAAGAAATGAACATAAAAGTTCTTCTGATAGAGATGATTCATACAAAAAAAGACCACCTCAGAGATTTTCAAAAGATAATTATCACAAAAGACCATATGATAAAAGAAATGACAAATCATATGAATTTGATGGTATAATAACTAACTCGGGTGTTCTGGAAATTATGCCTGATGGTTATGGTTTTTTAAGATCTTCAGAATATAATTATTTAAATTCTCCGGATGATATTTATGTATCACAATCACAAATTAAATTATTTGGTTTAAAGACCGGTGATACGGTTGAAGGTACAATTCGTCCGCCAAAGGAAGGAGAAAAATATTTTCCTTTAATTAAAGTAGAAAAAATTAATGGAAGAAGCCCTGATTATATTCGCGATAGAGTGCCATTCGATTATTTAACTCCATTATTCCCTGAAGAAAAGTTTACAATAAACAATAATCAGAATGATAAATTATCAACTCGAATTATTGATATGTTTGCACCAATTGGTAAGGGACAGCGTGGATTAATCGTTGCCCAGCCAAAAACCGGTAAAACAGTGTTGTTAAAAGATATTGCTAATGCGATTGCAGCAAATCATCCTGAAGTATACATGATTGTACTTTTAATTGATGAGCGTCCCGAGGAGGTAACTGATATGGCGCGTAGTGTAAATGCTGAAGTTATTTCGTCTACATTTGATGAGCCTGCAGAAAGACATGTTCGTATTGCTAACATAGTTCTTGAAAAAGCAAAACGCATGGTTGAATGTGGTCATGATGTAGTAATTCTGTTAGATTCTATTACCCGTTTAGCAAGAGCATATAATACCGTTTCTCCTGCTTCAGGTAAGGTTTTATCAGGTGGTGTTGACGCCAATGCCTTACATAAACCAAAAAGATTCTTTGGTGCTGCCCGTAATATTGAAGAGGGTGGATCGCTTACAATTATTTCTACTGCTTTAACAGAAACAGGGTCTAAAATGGATGAGGTTATCTTTGAAGAATTTAAGGGTACGGGTAACATGGAATTGCAGCTTGATCGTAAATTGTCTAATAAAAGAATTTATCCTGCTGTTGATATTACAGCATCAAGTACTCGTCGTGAAGATTTACTGTTAGATAAGGCAATGTTGAATAAGATATGGGTTTTACGTAACTATTTAACTGATATGAATTCAATAGAAGCGATGGAGTTCTTACGCGATCGTTTGTTAAAGACAAAAACGAATGAAGAATTCATAATTTCAATGAACAGCGACTAAATGTTTCACAACACATAATATATAAAATGCGGATTAATTTCCGCATTTTTTGTTTGTATATTAAGAGATGCGTGCTTATTTAAAATATGCATAAATAATGTTAATAACAGGTTATTTTCCATTGTAAGAATATCATAAATGAGATTTTTATTATATTTTTGTAATTCCTGAAAATTAAAGTTAATTATCTTTTATTAAATAAATTAAGGAGTTAGAAATGTCAAAAAACAAGAAATTTATAACTTGCGATGGTAACTATGCAGCTGCTCATGTAGCATATATGTTTAGTGAAGTTGCAGCGATTTATCCGATTACACCATCTTCAACTATGGCAGAATATGTTGATGAGTGGGCTTCATACGGACGTAAAAATATCTTTGGTGACCAGGTTAAAGTTGTTGAAATGCAGTCGGAAGGTGGTGCTTCAGGTGCTTTACATGGATCATTACAAGCCGGTGCGTTAACTTCTACTTTTACTGCATCTCAGGGTTTATTATTAATGATCCCTAATATGTATAAAATTTCCGGTGAATTATTGCCGGGAGTATTTCATGTAAGCGCAAGAAGTTTAGCAGCTCAGGCCCTTTCAATTTTCGGTGATCATAGTGATGTAATGGCTGTTCGTAATACAGGATTTGCTTTGTTAGCAACAGGTAGTGTTCAGGAAATAATGGATATTGCCGGTATTGCTCACCTTGCATCTATCAAATCAAGAATTCCGTTTCTTCATTTCTTCGATGGGTTCAGAACTTCTCACGAAATTCAGAAAGTAGAATATTTTGAAAATGAAGATTTAGCTAAATTAATAGATTATGATGCTCTACAAAAATTTAGAGATAATGCATTAAATCCTGAACATCCTGTAACCCGAGGTACAGCACAAAATCCTGATATTTATTTTCAGTCTCGCGAAGCTGCAAATAAATTTTACGACCCAATTCCTGATATGGTAGAAGAATATATGCAGGAAATAACCAAACTTACCGGCCGTGAATACCACCCGTTTACATACTATGGTTCAGAAGATGCTGAAAATATTATAGTTGCCATGGGATCTGTTACTTCAACAATAAGAGAAGTAATTGATTACAAATTAGCACAAGGAGAAAAAGTTGGCTTAATCACTGTTCACTTATACAGACCATTTTCAGAAAAATATTTCAGAAAAGTTCTTCCTAAATCAGTAAAACGTATTATTGTTTTAGACAGAACAAAAGAACCGGGAGCAAACGGAGAACCTTTATATCTTGATAT
>JAUWQL010000045.1 GCA_030611105.1 Bacteroidales bacterium | reverse complement strand
CAGTTTGTCTAAAAACCACCAGAATTTAATAATATTGATTAAAAATAAGCAATTTTAAGCAATTGTTTTTTATTTGGGTTTATGAAATTATTGAAAATATAAAATTGCTTAAATCGGCTAATTTCAAGTCGTATATTTAGTAATACATTAACAAACAAGCATATAGTAAGCTTCAGATATTCTTTCAACATTTTTGTTCCAAGTATGTTCATTAATCTTCGCAGATTATATGCAATAAAGATTAAACCGATATCGGCTTCGGCTCGGTGTTTGTATTTCTTTGTCATTATATGATCAAAGCCCCACTGCCGTTTTATGGTTCCGTAAGGATGTTCTACTATTGCTTGTCTTTGCTTGTAGTAATCTTCATTATTTTGTATTTGAATTTTATTATTTTCAATAAGTCCTTGGTATTCGCTGCGTTGTATTGCTTTGCCATATTTAGCTTTTGAACATTGTTCTTTTACAGGACAATTTTTACAGGCTTTTGTGGTATATCTTTTAAAATTATATGTGGCTGTTTTGTGAAGTTTTCCGGTTGTTATCAGCCGGTTTCCTCGTGGACAAAGGTAATAATCATTTTCTTTATCGTAAGTAAAATTCTCGACATTATATTCGGGATTAGGGGCTTGCGTTGCAACTTTCGGTATTGCAACAAGTACGTTTATTCCTAATTTATCGGCTGCTTCAAATTCGCTTCCTGTATGGTAGCCTTTATCGTAGAGTGCGGTAAAACGATTGGTTCGGAGTATGGATTTTGCTCTGCGAAGCATACAGCCCATGGCTTTGCTGTCATTAGTATCTGTAACTTTATAATCTATGGGAAGATTGTGGTTTGCATCTACGGTGGTTTGTGTATTATAAACCACTTCGGTAATATTATTACGTATGATCATTTGACGACTTTCAGGGTCGGATGTAGATATTTGTTTTTCGCCTGTATCCTCCAATTGGTTTTCTAATGTTTTGTAGTTTTCTTTTCTCTTATTTTGCTTTTCAATTTCTGATTTAAGTTTTGCAATATTTTCTTCTCTTTGTTTATTGTTTGTGTTTTTATCCTGATCTTGTTCAGCGAGTTGCTTATTGTACTGTTCAAGTTTATTTTCAATATATGCAAGGTGTCTGTCGATTTTTTTCTTATTGAAATTGTTTTTTTTGCTGTTTTGTGCACGAAATTTTGTACTATCTCCGGCAAGGAGTTTGCCACCGATAAGCTTAAAGTTATTAGCAATCTGGACAGTTGCTCTAAAAACTTTTTTAATTGCCTTGGGATTGTCTTTTCTAAAATTGGATATTGTATTGTGATCGGGCTGTAAGCCTTTCAAAAGCCACATTACTTCAATATTTATCTTTGTTACTTTTTCTAATTCTCTTGATGAACGTGTGCGATTCATGTATCCATAAATGTATAATTTAAGAAGGTCTTTGGGATGATATGCAGGACGTCCGTTTTCTATGTGATCTATTTTGAAACCGACAGATGCCACATCAAGACTTTCAACAAATAAATCTATAAATCTAACATCATTATCTTTTGCAATTGCATCATCAAGAGAAGTTGGAAAAATAACAAGCTGATTTCTGTTTTGTCCTTTAATGTATTTCATACATAAGTATACTAAACATCAATCGCATAACGAAAAGAAAGTAACTGTAGTTATTAACAACCTGCTTGCCACCTGCCTGACGGCAGTCAGGGCAGGCAAGTATTTATTAGGTTTTTAGACAGTCTGACGTTTAGTATAAGAATAGTAGCCGACTGCGTGGCAATTCACTTTCAAGTTACATAAAGGTTGGAGCGGGCTACAACTTTTTATTCTACTACTGTCTCGCCTGTTTTTTATAAACATTGTTGGGGCTAGTTTTTATTTGCATTTTTATATTTGTCTGTCCAAGCTTTTATATTTTCCATAATATCGCTAAATGTAATTGAATTTATATCTTTTGGGTCATATCCTTCTTTATTCAAAATTTCTTCATAGTCAAATTCAAATTCGTTATAAGCTAACCATATTTCTTTGTACATAGGAATGTTGTTTATTGTTGGCTTGAACCAATCTCTAACAACTTTAACTATTTGTTCAGGTTCGTTTTTATGTGCTTTTATATCATTTCCGGAGATGTCAGATATTACTTTTCGATATCTGTAACGTTCTTTCTCTAAAATCAAAAATTTCTTTTTACCATATTTTTGTATGTCAGATAATTTTAAACCAAAATCAATTCCACATTCAAACGGCATATTAAATCTTGGTAAATCGTTTTCTTTTAATGGATCCATTCTTGATAAATCATGAATTGAATATTTAGAATCAGACATTAAATATCTTATTTTATGCAATCTAACTTCTCCAGAGTCTGAAGTTTCAGAAATTTTGGGGTTAAGGTCTATATATATAAGTGTAAATAATAGAGGTTTCAATAATGAAAAATAGGAATTATCAAAAGGACAATTAATGAAAACATTTTTTGATTTCATAATTATCTTTTTTTTGTGTTGCGTTGAATAGTACCGTCTTTTTTATGGATAATAACTCTCTCAGTAGATTTTAGATTTTTTGCAGCTTTTAAAGCTCCTTCTTTGGTAGGTTTTACTGAGCTTGCTCTTTTAGCCCCTTCTTTTTTTACAGACCAACCACTTTTACTTGGCACAACATGGACACGCCCACTTTTTGTAGAAGCAGCCTTGCTGAATTTCCGGGTCATTTTTCCTTTACTTCGTTTTGTTGCCATTTCGTTTTTTAATTAACCCCAACTATAAATAGAAACAAAAAGTTCCTTCTATTTAATTATGTAGTGAATCTACAAATTATTTTCAAAACTATCAAACCGGCAGATAATTACTAATGTATTGTTTGTGCTTAAGGAGTAATGTTATTCTCATTTTTAAGTTCAAGCGAATCAATCATATCAGAAGCTAATTTCATAGCCTCGAAAGCAAATTCTTTACTTCTGGTTTCCAAATAGTTGCTTAGCTGATCGGGATGATTTTTCTTTATATTTTCGGCTTTACTAATTATAATTTCCTGTAATTCTATTTCGTTTGATTCAAACTGATTTCGAAGTTCTTTCCAGGCTTTCATTTTGATTGGATATTCTGACTTACATAAATCACCAAGGTTTTTGAATATCCAAAATGCTGAATTATTATCAAAATCTGTTGGAGCTAAATCAAATCCTGATGGGATAGTTTTACTGCCAAAATAAACAGGTGTATAAATTGCAGTAAATGGAGAACTTAGTCCTGTCCAGAGTACAGATCCATAGTCTATTGGTTTGCCTGGTGAAAGAGTGATAACATCGGTATGTACACACTTCCATACCGCAATTGATCTTTCAGGATTATTTAAGTTTTCATTCTTAAAGATATCAAAGGGAGTTCCAGAATAATAATCTCGCAGGATAGTAAAACATTTTTGTAAGTCAATTTTTTCTTCCGGTTGGATGAATAGTGGAAAAATCTCTTCTTCAGAAGATAGTTGTATTGAAGGATTGAGTATATCGATAGCTCTCCAGAGTCGTCTTGTATTGTAGAAGTTGTTGCCCGTTTTTTCTTTCACTCCATTACCGAAGAAATCCCGAAAGTTAAAACCTCGGATTGATTTATCCCATAGGTCATATTCTTTGCAAATATCTATAAGATTGGGTGAGCAAATAAAGTTGGCAGTATCATTAAAATCAATTTTCCCAATCCTGTAACTATTAGCTGCTACAAAGTAACAGTTGTTTGGGATACGAACAGCAACCCAGGAATGTCCTCCGCCTGCTTCCATGTACCATATTTCATTTGTGTCGGCAACTCCTACACCACTTGGATATTTTATTCCAAATTCGTTGTAACATTCACCTATAATTTTTATGCATTCACGTGCAGTTTTAGCATGCTGTAAGGCAAAATATCTAACACCTCCACCTAAACCAGACCGTACTGAAGGATCAACCTTTTCGGCATTACTATTTCTGTCTCGCTTTAAAGCTAAACCTCCGGCAATAGCTACACCATGTTTATTTATAGCCACAGCATCGCCTTCGGCAAAACCAATATTAGTTTGAAGTACCAGCATTTCGTAACGCTGGTTAAAGGAAACTGAACTATCTGGTAGAATATTTATCTTTTCATTAGCAGGAATTTTTATGAGCATAGATGCTTCTGTGCCAGATAAATCATTATTGTGAGCTAGTAACACTTGTCCATTTGCAGAAGCATCTTTTCCAACCATCAGAAGAAAGCATTCTTGCTGTTGTGAAAAAAGTTCAGAAGGAAATAGTAGGATTAGGATTAGCGAAACCTTGATATGAATAAAAAATATTTTGTACATAATTATGTTTGCTATTTTGAAAATGAAGATAAGAAAATTCCAAGTTAACAAAATAAATCCAAAGTAATCACTCCCGATTTCGTTTTGTTCATTCATTAAAATGTATTGCTCATATTTTAAACTTTAAATTGCACACCATAAACTTTGAACTTTAAACTTGAAACCTGACTGCCGTTAGGCAGGCTAGGAACTAGCAACTTTAGTTGCCACAACACTTTTTATACTTTTTACCACTTCCACATGGACATGGATCGTTTCTGTTAATTTCATGACTTGATGATTTCTTAAGTTTTTTTGCCATTTTCTGATCAAAAATTTCTTCAATTTTCTTTTGAATTAAATCAATCCAGGGTAGGGTATATTGTTTTTCTAACAGTAATGCAGGAATGCCATCAGTATTTCCATCGGCTTTATCAATTAAATGTACAAATTCATGTATTGCGGTATTCTTTTTATCTGTTTCATTTCTAAATTCATGATGTAGGGCTTGTTTTGAAAGTATCATTTTCCCTTCCGTATAGCCCGTTCCAACCATCCCGGCAATGGAACGCTTTTCTCCATCGGTATTAAATTCCTGATTGAATAAGCCAGGATATAATAAAACTTCCTTTAAATTAAAATATTGCCAATTTGGAAAAGCAAAAATTGGAATAATAGCACTGGCAGCAACTAAAACCCGATCTGTTTCATTAACTTCTGTTTCTATTCCGGTAATTTTACAATTGAGTAAAAACTCATGAACTTTAAATTCAAAACTTTGTTTTTTTTCAGGATTGAGATTGTTGTAGAAAGTTACATTCTCAAAAAGTATTTTTCGCCAACTTGCAGGAAAAGGTTTTATTGGTTTTATTCCATGAATTCTTGTTGTTTATCCTTTTAAAAATATATATGAGAGTCAGGATAAAACCCTAAGATTAATAATGCCGAATATAGTTTTTCCATATTTTATTCTTGTTCAAATTCCATTAACTCAATTGTAATACCATTGTATACAAGTAGTAAATCATCTTCTTTTCTTACGTAATCCATAATATCCATTTAGTAAATTTTTAAATATTTCATCAAATAAATCTCCTTATTCTTGACATTGGGTACTTTCATTTCATAACTTGTATTATATTTTAATAGTTTGATTATGAGAAAAATCAACAAAAATATATTAGTCATATTAATTGTACTTCAGTCAATTATATTTTTCAGTACAAATGCCTTTGCTCAAACAGCTATTGTTGTTCATAAAAATGTTGGAGTTTTTATCGACTCCTTAGAAAATTTCAAATATTTATTATTTACAGATTATTCATTTGATGATTTTAAAGGTGCACAAGTTTTTAAGTATTTTGATGATAGTTATAAACTAAGAGTTTACTTAACGAATGATAGAATAATTAATATAGATATTAATGAAGAATATATTAAACAAATTTCAGATAAGATAAGATATTTCGAAAATAATTATGTTAAGCAAGATACTTTAATACAATATTCTGTTTTTCTTAACGATGGTTCTATTATTATTGGTATGATAAGATCCTTTACTAATGATAAAATAGAATTACTTTCTGAAAATATTGGATCAGTAAACATTGTAACTAAAAATGTAGTTCAGGTTTATAATAGTGAATCTATCGAAATTAAAAGTACTATTCCAGGTGAAAACCCTCATAGTTCAAGATATTTTTATGCTCCATCGGCTATTCCAATGGAAAAAGGTGAGGGGTATTTTCAAGACATATATCTTCTATTTGTATCAGCTAATTATGCTGTTTCAAATCACACCACAATTGGCGGTGGTTTTTCAATTATGCCCGGAATGGCAATCAAGGAGCAAGCCTTTTTTGTAAATGTTAAGGCTGCCTGGCAGATAACTGAAAAGTTTTATTTAGGTGGTGGTGGATTGGTTTTTGGTATAGAAAACAGTAGTATAGGTCTTGGCTATGCTATTGGAACATATGGTAGTAAGGATCATAATGCTACCTTAGGAATTGGATATGGATATTTTGATGATGAAATGATGCAAACACCGGTTTTTACTTTATGTGGAATGACCAGAGTGTCTAAAAGGATTTCATTGATGACTGAAAATTGGTTGGGTAAAGTTACCTATGATGATGAAAATTGCTATGAAATATCACCCGAAAATTATTTTTGTGAAACTAATGAAGTAACCGAGTTTCATTGGTTGTGTTGCTATGGTCTTCGTTTCTTTAGTGATAAAATAAGTGTTGATTTAGGATTTATAAATGTTCTGACAAGCGAGGAACTATTCTTTCCCGGTATACCATATATTGATTTTGTCATTCGTTTTTAATAAAGATTGATAATCTGTAATCAATAATTGAATTTGGCTATAGTTAAATTGACTTTAACCTCATTTTGTAATAACTTTATATAATTCATTGAACAAATTTTAGGGTTTAAATTTAAAAATAGGAGGAAATTATGCCTGACACTGTTTACAAAATTATTGAATTGGTAGGAACCAGTACCGAATCCTGGGAAAAAGCGGCTGCAAATGCTGTAGCCAAAGCTGCAGAAACACTAAGAGACCTTCGGATTGCCGAAGTTTCTCTGTTGGATATGCACATCAAAGATGGAAAAGTAGAAGCTTATCGTGCAAAAGTCAAAGTTTCTTTCAAATTCGAATAACAACACTAAGGAGCTTTAACACCTAAAGAATTAATCAGGCCTTAGTGCCTGATTTTTTTATATTAATCCACTGTCAACCTGTTTTCTATTAATCTTTCCTGATACGATTGAATAATAGCTTTTAAGTAAGTTTCAAGTTTTTGCAATTTAACAGTATTTTCAATTAAATTATTTTGTAATAAACTGTCCGATTTAATATCATAAAAAGCGATTGGTTTGTTTCCATCAAACTGTAACAGATAATCATCTTTAATAATTTGATAAATTCCGTTAATATAATTTACAGTAAAATGATTTGTTGAATCATTTAATAAGCTGTTACCAAAACAAATAAAAGATTCGTTATAAGCTAAATAATCCATAATTGTTGGAAAAATATCGGTTTGCTGGGCAATAATATTTGATTTTCCAATAAAAGCAGAATCCGAAGGATGATAAAAGATTATTGGAATTGCATAATTGCCTAATTTATTTTTATAGTAACTGCTTTCTGCTTGTGCTGTATGATCTGCGGTTATTACAAATAGGGTATTATTATACCAGCCCGTTTTTTTTGCCGATTCGAAAAACTTTTTAAGTGAATAATCTGTATATCCAATACTTTCATGAATATTTAATGTTCCAACGGGGAATTTTCCTTTGTATTTTTCAGGAATCTCGTAAGGATGATGAGATGTTAATGTGAATACTGAAGTAAAGAATGGTTCTTTAAATTCTGACGTCTTTTGAGCAAAATATTGCAAATATTCTTCATCATAAATTCCCCAGTTTCCATCGTAATCTGATTCATGTGGATATTCATTCATTCCGTAATAATCATTGAATCCTGCTATGTTAGCAAATTGATCAAAGCCCATAGTGCCGTTTTTCCCTCCATGAAAAAAGGCTGTATAGTATCCTTCATTCGAAAGAATACCGGCAATCGAATTTATTTTATTTGACGAAAACCGCGATGTAATATAGGCTATATCAGTCAGAGCCGGTAAACCAGCTATAATTGATGGCATAGCTTCCATGGATCGTTTACCGTTGGCAAATGCTCTTGTAAACACTAAGCTGTTTTCCATCAAAGAATCTAAAAATGGAGTATATCCTGAACCCTTATTTAATGCCCCGATATATTCTTTCGAAAAACTTTCCAAAATAATGATAACAACATTTGCATGCTTTATTTCACTATCGTCATATTTCACGATAGGAGAATAGATTGAATCAAGTTTTTCTTTATCGTAATATTTATACACATGAAAAGATTTCACCCCAACAGTTTTCATTATAGTAAAAGGAGTGTTTAAAATCAGGGGGATATTTTTTGCAGAAGTGTATTCAGCAGCATGTATTACTCTTAATGGTTTTAATTGAACGCCGCCACGGCCCAATATTAATCCTATACCCATTAGCAAAATGAAGATTCCGGTTTGTAAGAATAATCCTTTCAATTTTACTTTCTCAGTTATACTCTTTTTATAAGCCAATTTGGGATATAATTTATATAAACCAAAACACATTAATACCCATATCAAAATAAGATACCAATAATCTTTTATGAATTTAGGAAGTAGTGTCCTGAAATCTTCCCCAAGCCATACTGATGAAAAAATATCCGATGTAAGTCTTTTATGTTCAAAATCGAAAAATTTTGTATCTGTAATATTCGTTGCCAGTAATAAGGAATTTATTATTAAAAACAGAAGGAATAGTATATTTTGATAATACTTGTTGCTCTTAAAGTTCCCGGGAATTAGGCTTAATATAATAAACAAAAGATTAAAATAATATAATGCTGAAATATCGAACCTGATACCAAAAAATAATATCTTCATTAATTCTACAAATCGAATTGAATCGAAATAGCTGCTATTAAATAAATAGAACAGCAATCTTGATATACTAAAAACCAGGATTAATAAAAGAAATCGATAAGTAAAAAGTTTAATGTGATAAAGGTAATTTTTCATCGAATGCATAAGTCATTAAGAGGTCACTTTAATTTCAATAATTACAAAAATATATACAAGTAACGTAATCACCAAATGTATGACAATTGTAATATCTCCATAATTCGAATAAAATACAGGGATAAAAAATTGATTAACAGTGCTATATTTTTTAACTTATGGTCTTGTTCAAATACCCGAAAATCATTTTACATGTTAAAAAACAATATTGTAAAGCATAAATTTTAATTTGAAATAATTAGTCCGTTATCGGGATAATAGATACTTTTGCGAAAAATCTTTTAATTATGAAGCCTTCGCATATAGAACACATTGGAATTGCTGTAAAAAATCTTGATGAATCAATTAAGTACTATGAGGATGTATTAGGTCTGGAATGCTACAATATTGAGGAAGTTAAAGAACAAAAAGTAAAAACTGCCTTTTTTAAGGTTGGAGATACTAAAATTGAGTTACTGGAATCTACTGATCCTGAAGGACCGATTGGAAAATTCATAGAAAAAAAGGGAGAAGGAATTCATCATATAGCCTTTGCAGTTAGTAATATCGAAGAAAAACTGAAGCATGCTGAAGATAAAGGTGTGAGATTAGTTGATTCATCTCCTCGTAAAGGTGCAGAGGGCCTTGACATTGCTTTCTTACATCCAAAATCAACATTCGGTGTACTTACTGAGTTGTGCGAAAATAAAAACAAATAATACTCAAATATAATTTCTAATCAACGAAATGAGCAAACAAGATAAAATTAAGCAATTAATTGACTTAAGAGCTGAAGCTAAGCTGGGCGGAGGTGAAAAGAAAATAGAAACACAACATAGAAAGGGCAAGATGACTGCTCGTGAACGTATCGAAATTCTTTTAGACGAAGGTAGTTTTGAAGAATACGATATGTTCGTAACGCATCGTTGTACAAACTTCGGAATGGAAAAGAAGAAAGTTCTGGGTGATGGTGTTGTAACAGGTTCTGGAACTATTGATGGACGAGTTGTATATATTTATTCACAGGATTTTACTGTTTTCGGAGGATCATTATCGGAACCATTTGCAAAGAAAATTTGCAAGGTTATGGATATGGCAATGAAAGTTGGAGCCCCTGTTATCGGAATTAACGATAGTGGAGGAGCACGTATACAGGAAGGAGTTACAAGTTTAGCTGGTTATGCAGATATTTTCCAGCGTAACATTATGGCTTCAGGTGTTATTCCGCAAATCTCTGCTATTTTTGGCCCTTGTGCAGGTGGTGCAGTTTATTCTCCTGCTTTAACTGATTTTGTCATGATGACTGAAAATACCAGTTATATGTTTGTTACCGGGCCAAAAGTTGTAAAAACTGTGACTGGCGAAGATATAACAACTGAAGATTTAGGTGGGGCTAATGTTCATGCTTCTAAATCAGGTGTTTCTCATTTTCTTTTAGAGGATGAAGAAGAAGGATTGCTTTTAATTCGCAAACTTTTAAGTTATCTCCCTCAAAATAACCTGGAAGAACCACCGGTAACAGAATGTAACGATCCTATTGATCGTCTTGACGATGCTTTAAATGATATTATTCCTGAAAGTCCTAATCAACCATACGATATAAAAGATATTATTTATTCAATGGTTGATAATAGTGAATTTCTTGAAGTGCATCGGCACTATGCAAAGAATATAGTAGTTGGTTTTGCCAAATTTGATGGAATGCCTGTTGGTATTGTAGCTAATCAACCAAATTTTTTAGCAGGTGTTTTAGATATTGATGCTTCAAGAAAAGCAGCACGTTTCGTTCGTTTTTGCGATGCATTTAATGTTCCTATTTTAACATTGGTTGATGTACCCGGATTCCTTCCTGGTAGTAGTCAGGAATACGGAGGAATTATTATACATGGTGCTAAACTGATGTTTGCTTATGGCGAAGCAACAGTACCTAAAGTAACTATTACATTGAGGAAGTCATATGGTGGTGCCCACGATGTAATGAGCTCGAAACAACTACGTGGTGATATCAACTATGCATGGCCATCGGCCGAAATTGCTGTAATGGGAGCAGCTGGTGCAGTTGAGGTTCTTTATGGCCGTGAATTAGCTGCTATTGAAGATGCTGAAGAAAGAGCGAAATTTGCAGCTGAAAAAGAAGCAGATTATAAAGAAAAATTTGCTAATCCATATCAGGCAGCAAGTATGGGGTATATTGATGATGTAATTGAACCGAGAAATTCAAGATTTCGTATCATAAGGGCTTTTGAAATGCTTCAAACTAAAAAAGATACAAATCCACCTAAGAAACACTCAAATATTCCATTGTAAAAATGATTATTATGATTTCAGTTATAGGTAAAATAGGATTAGATTTTTCGGCTGCTGCCGGATCCGGAGTTACAGTTGCAATTGTTGGCTGGTTAATTGTATTTGCTGTTTTAACATTATTAGTTATCGTGTTTACACAAATACCCAAATTAATTTACTATAATACCCGAAAAAAACTTAGGCAACAAAACAAACAAGCAGTTGTAACAGATGACGATCTTCACATTGCGGGTGATGTTAGTGCTGCAATATCGATGGCATTATACATGTTTTTTGATGAAATGCATGACGAAGAAAGCAATGTAATTACTATTAAACGTGTGAGAAAAACATATTCTCCATGGAGTTCAAAAATATATGGATTAAGAACCTGGCCAGGAAAATAACATTATAAAATGAAAAAATTCAAATTCACAATACGCGGTAACGAATACGAAGTAGAAATAAAAGATATCGAAGGTGATATTGCCAAAGTAGAAGTCAATGGCTCTTGCTACGAAGTGGAAATTCATCAGGAAATGGTAAAACCCACTAAAACGCCAACACTTGTTCGACCCAGAGTAGTTGTTGAGCGAAAAGACAGTAAAATTAAAAAATCAGTTAGTAGCAGGGCATATTTATTAACAGCTCCTCTTCCGGGAAGTATTTTTAAAATTCTTAAACACGAAGGCGACGAAGTTAAAAAAGGCGATACAATAATGATTATGGAAGCCATGAAAATGGAAAACAATATTCAATCTGAAAAAGAAGGTAAAATTGTTAGCCTTAAAGTAAAGGAAGGTGATGCGGTTCTTCAGAATGATGTTTTAGCTGAAATAGAATAGCTTATATGAAGATAATAAATTTTAATATGAAAAAACTTTGCCTGATAATTTTCGCTTTTGTAATTCTTCTTGGAAACTTTGCTCATGCTAATACAGATGATGATATTGCTGTATTAACAAAAGGGAAATGGGTAAATAAATCTGATGGATATAAAGTACGCGAAAATTCAGATAAAACAGTAGAAAGATATAAGACAATCGAATTTAATATTGACCATACATTTGTTATGGATTCTGTTAAATTGAAGTATACTGGCGAGTGGAGATTAATTGATGACAACATATATCTTGAATTTAACGATTCTGATATTAAAACTAAGATTGCTCAATTCGATAATGATAAATTAGTAGTTGGTAAAGATATTTATAAAGGATATTCAGGAGCTTTTGCAGGATTAATAAACTTTTACGAGTTTACAGGAATTCCAAACGCCACTCTTGGACATATCATAATGGTTATTATTGGTCTGTTTTTTATTTTTCTTGCAATTAGGTACAACTACGAACCATTATTATTAATTCCAATAGGTTTTGGTATAATAATAGGTAATATTCCATTTTATCAGGTCGCAGGTTTTAATCTTCAACTAGGGATTTACGAAGAAGGTAGTGTAATGAGTTATCTGTATTTCGGTGTTCGCCAGGGGATTTATCCTCCATTGATTTTTCTTGGTATTGGTGCAATGACAGATTTTTCATCCCTGATTTCAAATCCGAAATTAATGATACTTGGAGCAGCTGCACAGGTTGGTATATTTTTAACATTTATTGGAGCATTAGTTTTAGGATTTGCTCCTGCAGAAGCCGGTGCAATTGGTATTATTGGTGGTGCAGATGGCCCGACAGCGATATTCCTGGCATCGAAACTGGCGCCGAATTTAATTGGGCCTATTGCAATAGCGGCTTATTCATACATGGCATTGGTTCCTATTATTCAACCACCATTTATGAAATTACTTATTACCAAAAAGGAACGATTAATCAGGATGAAACCACCACGTTCGGTTTCTAAACTGGAAAAAATTATGTTTCCGATAGTTGGATTGCTGCTTACTGCATATATTTCACCAAGTGCTTTACCACTTTTAGGAATGTTATTTTTTGGTAACTTATTAAAAGAATCAACTGTTACAAAACGATTAGCAGATACTGCCAGGACTTCTTTGATTGATATTGTTACTATTTTATTAGGAATTACTGTTGGAGCATCAACACAAGCTGATATATTCCTGACTCCCCAGTCATTATGGATTTTTGGATTAGGGGCATTATCATTTATTATTGCTACGTGTGGTGGATTATTATTTGCCAAATTAATGAATGTGTTTTTAAAAGGAGATAATAAAATAAATCCATTGATAGGTGCTGCAGGAGTATCTGCTGTTCCGGATAGTGCACGGGTAGTTCAGCACGAAGGATTAAAAGCCGATCCAACGAATCACTTATTAATGCATGCTATGGCACCAAATGTTTCAGGAGTTATTGGCTCGGCTGTTGCTGCTGGTGTTTTATTAAGCTTTTTAATGTAAAAAAAGAGATAATTTTAAAAAAGGGATTGGCTATATTTAAGTTGGGTGGCATAGGAGTTGTTATCCCAAACTTTCTACTAAATATTTAGGTAACCTCTAATATTTTTTTTAACTATCTTTGTAAAAAGCGATTTGAAATGAATATACAAGCTGAAAAACTCGGATTAATTGAATGGATTGCAAGACTGAATGATTTGTCAATTCTTAAAAAACTTAAGAAAATTCATGATGAATACTCAAAGACTTCTGATTGGTGGGATGAAATATCAAATCACGAAAAGAAATCCATAGAAAAAGGATTAAAGGATTTAGAAGAAGGAAAGGTTCATTCACATGAAACAGCAAAGAAAGTTTATGACAAATACTTATAAACTAATCTGGTCGGATGAAGCTTTAGAGGGTTTAAAAGAGATTATTGCTTATTTAGAAAATAAGTTTTCAGAAAAAGATGTTAAAAAATTCGCCAAAAAATTGGATAGGCAACTTGAAATAATTCAGACGAACCCAGAATCATTTCCTTTTTCTCCAAAATCTAAAACGGTTAGACGTAGTATTATTGCGAAGTTGACTTCAATTTATTATGCGATAGACAAAGATACTGTAAAATTGATTTCAATAATTGATAACAGGAAGAATCCTCATAGTTTAAAAATTTAATAACCTGCAACTGCTCAACAACGTCAATCTTTTTGTTTCAATTAATAATTGTTAAATGTCAGATAAGTTGCGATTTATTATTTGCTGCCAACTGCAACTATTCCCTTTCACCATATTCTGAAATAATTATTCAAATAAAATGTTATCGAAATTATAAATGAAGCTTTAAAAACTGCAAACGATTATTATATTTGTATTTTAATGATTAGTCACTATAAAATTAAACACTAATGAGTAATAAAATTGCTACCGCAGGAAACACGGGTAAAAAAGTACGCTCTGATTGTTTTGTTACTCTTGAATTAAAAGATTCAGGAGGAATTCAGATAGAACAAAAAAGTAAAGTGCAAGTTCTTTATGGCAAAGTCAATATTGAATTATGTAAGGATATACTGAAGTTTTACGGAATTGAAAATGCACAGCTTGCTTTAGAGGACAAAGGTGCTTTACCATTAGTAATTGCTGCCCGCGTAGAAGCTACTGTAAAACAATTAATTGATACGGACAAGGAATATCTTTTAAACTTTATTGAAGAAAATAATTATACATCAGAAAAAGAGCAATTTCGTTTTTCAAGATTATACTTGCCGGGAAATACACCAAGCATGATGCTTAATGCAGGAATTCATGATCCTAACGGAATTATTCTTGATCTGGAAGATTCTGTGGCGTTTAGTAAAAAGAAAGAAGCGCAGCTGGTTGTTCGTAATGCCTTACGTGGAATTAATTTTTATGGTGCTGAACGTATGGTTCGTATAAATCAGTTTCCAAAAGGTTTGGAAGATATTAAATATCTTGTTCCTCATAATGTGCACATGTTACTTGTTCCAAAATGTGAAGGAGCAGAGCAGATTAAAGAACTTGAAGAAAAAATAGAAGAAATAAAGAAACAACATAATATTGACCGACCGGTTTTGTTAATGCCAATTATTGAAAGTGCTTTAGGTGTTGAGAAAGCATTTGAAATTGCTACTGCATCTGAAAATGTTGTTGCTCTGGCTATTGGACTTGAAGATTATACGGCAGATTTAGGTACGCGAAGAACCAACGAAGCTGTAGAATCATTTTATGCCCGCACAAGATTAGTAAATGCTTGTAAAGCAGCACGTATTCAGGCAATTGATTCTGTGTTTTCTGATGTGGGTGATATGGAAGCTCTTCGTGAAAATGTTAAAGTTTCTAAAGGATTAGGATTTGAAGGAATGGGATGTATTCATCCTCGCCAGATAAAAGTTATACATGAAAGTTTTGCTCCTGAACCTGACGAAATAGAAAAAGCAAAGAAAATTGTAAATGCATTTATTGATGCTACTGAAAAAGGTTTAGGTGTTGTTTCTCTTGGAACAAAAATGATTGATCCTCCGGTAGTAAAAAGAGCAGAAAAAGCAATAAGCCTGGCTATTAATCTTGGACTTATCTCAGAAAACTGGAGAGAAGAATTTTTAAATAACGAAGAATAAAACAGACAAAATAACCCCGATTAAATTATAGTTTATGGGACAAAAATATTCAAATCTTGTGAAAAATGCAGTAGGAAGAATGGTTCCTACCGAAGTTAACGGACAAAAGCAAATTCCTTTTCAGGGAATAGGAAAATATAAACCTGATGCGAGAAAATACGGACCTAAAATTGCTTCGTGTGTTGATTTTCCTGAAGATGGAAATAAACAAGTTGCATCTTTAAAAGAAGCATTAGTTAAAGCCGGCTTAAAAGATGGTATGACTATTTCTACTCATCACCATTTTCGTAATGGGGATTTATTGGCAAACAAAATATTTGATATAGCAAAAGAATTGGGAGTAAAAGACTTGCGCTGGGTTCCATCGGCATCTTTTCCTTGTCACGAACATTTGATTCAGTATCTGGAAGATGGTACTATTCATCATATCGAAGGAAGTATGAACGGACCATTAGGCAGATTTGCTTCTCATGGTAAAATGAAAGGACTTGGAGTTTTACGTTCGCATGGTGGTCGTTATCAGGCAATTCAGGATGGCGATGTTAAGGTGGATATTACAGTTATTGGAGCTGCCTGTGCTGATTTATTTGGAAATGCAAACGGATTATACGGGCCATCTGCAAGTGGCTTATTAGGATTTGCTTTAGCCGATTCCCAGTATGCTGATAAAGTAATTGTTGTTACGGACAACATGGTTCCGTTCCCTTGCATACCATGGCAAATTCAGGGGAATTATGTAGACTATACCGTTCAGATTGATCAGGTTGGAATTCCTGAAAAGATTGTTTCAGGTACAACACAAATTACCAAAAGCCCGGATAGATTGTTACTGGCTGAAATGACTGCACAGTTTTGTTTAGAAGCCGGAATTATACGAGATGGATTCTCTTTTCAGTCTGGAGCAGGAGGAACTTCGTTAGCTGTGGGCGACTATTTTGCTAAAATCATGAGAGAAAAAAACATTAAAGCTCGTTTTGCTCGTGGTGGAAGTAATAAATATCTGGTAAGTATGCTCGAAGAAGGCTTGATTGAATATATTTTGGATGGACAAACTTTTGATTTGAAAGGTGTTCAGTCAATGGCCGATAATCCAAATCATGTATGGACAAGTCCGTTTACAAGCTATAATTATCACGGAAAAGGAAATTTTGCCGGAATGGTCGATGTGGCTATTCTTGGAGCTACTGAAGTTGATGTTAATTTTAATGCTAATGTTGTTACTCATTCCGATGGATTATTATTACATGGAATAGGAGGATGGCAAAATTGTTTATTTTCTAAAACAGTTATTCTGCCAATTCCATTATTCAGAGATCGAATCCCTGTTGTTTTAGATGAAGTAACAACGATTTGCGGTCCGGGAGAATTGATTGATGTTATTGTAACTGAGCGAGGAATTGCAATTAATCCAAAGCGAAAAGATTTAATTGAAAAAGTGAAAGATTCTAATCTTCCTATAAAAACAATTCAAGAGTTAAAAGAAGAAGCAGAGAAGATTTGTGGAAAACCTGCAAAGCCTGATTTCGATGACGAATTAGTAGCTGTTATAAAATGGGTTGACGGAACAATTATTGATTCGGTAAGAAAAGTTAAATCATAAATAATTTATAATGAAATACAAATGTAAAATTTGTGGTCATATTTACGATCCTGAAGTTGGAGATCCACAGGGTGGTATAGCTCCGGGAACCTTATTTGATGAAATTCCGGATGATTGGAAATGTCCGGTTTGCGGAGTTACAAAAAAAGATTTTGAGCCAATATAAGAAGTTATAAGTCATTGCTTCATCCTGCTTTCGGGATGAAGCAATCTGTTGTATTAGTTAAGATAGCTTCGCTTTGCTCGCTATGACTAGTGTTATTAATTTATTTTAACACTATCCCAACTCGACTGAATAGCATTTTCTAAAAGTTCATCAGAGAGTTGTATTTCTTCCATTAGTATCATTCGTACCAATGTCGAGACATTTCCAAAAATCAGATTTATAAGAAAATCCATCGGGAAATTTCTTAATATACCCATTTCAATACCTGAAATTATAAAATCTATAGCTGCCTGATAGTGCCTTTGATTTATTTCCTTGATTTCTTTTCTTACAAAAGGAGAATTTGCATAATCTTCCAAAAAATCAAATTTTTTGGGATTATCCAGGTAAAAAGTAAAGAGGTTTTCCCAGATTAAGAAAAACTTTTCTTTATAGTTTAATTGTGTATCAATGTTTTTGACAATAGCATTGCCCATTTCTTTTTTTAATTCGGAATATAAGGTATCAATAAGATCTTCTTTGTTTTTAAAATGATGATATATAGTACCTGCAGCAACTCCCGACTTTTTTATTATTAGTGATACAGAAGTTGCATGAAACCCCAGTTCTGATACAAGTTCAAGTGTTGTAGCTAATATTTGGTCTCTTTTACTCATTTATTAAAGGAATAAATACTGGTAATAAATTAAATGTTTAATTAGTTTACTTCCAAATAATTGTTTATAAAAAGCGCACCTGAGAATTGCAGGTGCGCTTAACTTATTTTGTATATATTCTATTTACTCATTTCTTCAGCTAATTTCAGAGCTTCATAAGCACTAACTATACCACCTGTTATTGAGAGATCTCCAAAAACAACTTTCTTTTTACGTTTTGAGTAATCTCCAGGCTTGTTAACCTCAATTTCAGGATATTTAAGTGCTGATTTTGTTATGATATTTTTAACATCGCTAGCGGTTAACTCCGGGTAATAGGATATTAATAAAGCAGCTACGCCAGATACAACCGGAGCTGAAAAACTAGTTCCGCCTGCTACCTCATATTCATTCTCAGGAGCAAGAGACTTAATTTTAACCCCGGGAGCAAAAATGTCAACCATATTTTTTCCATAATTAGTAAAACTTGCCGCAAATTTTAAGTTACTATTCATTGATGAAGCTCCTACTGTAATCCATGTACTTATTTGCTTATTTCCATTTAAATTCTTAGTAGGATATTGTTTAACTTTATCAATGTTAAAACCATCGTTTCCTGCTGCATGAACTAATAATACTCCTTTTTTTTCTGCATATAAAATAGCTTCGTCAACCAGTTGTTTTTGTGGTGATAATTGTTTTCCAAAACTCATATTAATAACTTTAGCTCCATTATCAACAGCATATCGAATTGCTTTGGCAACATCTTTATCTCGCTCATCACCATTAGGAACAACTTTTAAAGCCATTATCTTAACATTTTCAACGATTCCGTTTATACCTATTTCGTTATCTCTTTCAGCTGCTATAATACCCGAAACAAACGTTCCATGATCAGCTTCAGGTCCATAGACATTGTTATTTCCATAGCTTGAAGAAATTTCATTAATGTCGTCACCAATAATATCCCGAGGGTTGAAATCTACATTTAAATGATAGTCTAATTGTTTGTTTATGTGTACGTCTATTTCATCAAAAGCATCCCTTGTAAAACCATACTTTACATATAGATATTGAAACTTAATATCTTTCTTTAAGCTCTTATTATGAATTTTTAAACTGTCTAAATCTTTAGTTGTTATAGTATCCTTAGCTATAGCTTTGTTAATATTACTGTAAGTTGTATTATACCTGTTTTTAAATTTCTCGAAACTTGATTTTTGTAAATTTGCATGTTTTAATTCCTTCTCAAATAATTTCTTAGCTTCTTTATATAATAGATAAGTTTCTTTTTCTTCCTCACTCAATTTACTTGACTTTGTTTCGCTGTACTTCTCGTTATATTGTTTATATATTCTTGTTATTTCAAGATTTTCATATGCAATATTTTCTCCTTTTGAGTTACCAAGAAAGTTCCACCCGTGAATATCGTCAATGTAACCGTTTTTGTCATCATCAATGCCATTGTCAGGAATCTCATTTTTGTTAATCCAGATATTATTTTTTAAATCTTCATGTGTAATATCAATGCCTCCATCAATAACAGCAACAATAACAGTTGTCGATTCTTTATCTTTTAATAATTCATCATACGCTTTATCAACTTCTGCACCATAAATTGTATCATCCATCGGTGATTTATTATACCAGTTAAGATAAATGTCATCAGGACTATTATTATTGGTTGTTTTAGTTTCGTCCTGAGAAACTGCATTTAAAGAAATTAGCAAAGTAGCTAAAAATAAAAGTGTGTTTTTCATTTTAATATTAATTAGTTTTATGCTTTGATAATAAAAAAAGAGAAAGGTTTACTTTCTCTTAAATAGGTCAGCAAAGTTGATGAAATTATTTGAAAATTACAACTTCTTTTTCACCTGTTGATTTTGCATAAGCTCTAAACATCATATTGGTATTGAATGTCATAGAAATATTACCGTTCTTGTCGACAGCAATAATTCCTCCTGTACCTCCAATATTAACCAGCTTATCGTTAATAACTATATTTGCGGCATCTTCCAGACTCATGTTTTTATATTCCATCAAAGCAGAAATATCATGTGCTACAGTATATCTGATAAAAAACTCGCCATGACCGGTTGCTGAAACAGCACATGTATTATTATTTGCATAAGTTCCCGCACCAATTATTGGAGAATCACCTATACGGCCATATTTTTTATTTGTCATTCCGCCTGTTGATGTACCGGCAGCAAGGTTTCCATATTTGTCTAATGCCACGCAGCCAACTGTTCCATGTTTTTCTGCTTTTAAAATATTTTGTAAGCTGCTCCATCTGCTTTTAGTAAAAAAATAAGATGAATCAACAATTTCTAATCCTTGTTCTTTTGCAAATTGAGAGGCTCCATTTCCCGACATCATAACATGTTTAGAATCTGTCATTACCTTAATGGCTGCTGAAATTGGATTTTTTATGTTACGAACTCCTGCAACAGCTCCGGCATTTAAATCCCATCCTTGCATAATTGAAGCGTCAAGCTCATTGTGACCGTCGTGTGTAAAAACAGCTCCTTTGCCGGCATTAAACAAAGGGCAATCCTCCAGAAAATTAATTGTTTTTTCGATTGCTTCCACACAAGTTCCTCCATTTATTAAAATTCCTTCACCAATGGCAAGTGCTTCAGAAAGTTTTTCTTTATATTCTTTTTGTTCTTCTTCATTTATATCCTGATTACTTGCATTTCCTGCTCCACCATGAATTACAATAACATAATCAGGTTTTGTTATTGATGTTTGTGGCTGATTACAACTAAAAACAATAAGAGAAATCACTAATATTAAAGTAGAATAACTAATAAGTTTTTTCATTTTGCGAGATTTTTATTTTTTAAATAATTCAAAAAAGATTAAACTAAAATAACAATAATTTTACATTTGTATAAATTATATTACAGAAATGAAACAACGTTTGAAATTATTTGGAATTTATGCGATATTTTGGATTGGTTATTTTGTATTAGCACGCTTATTATTTCTGTTGTATGAAAATTCTCTTTCGTTTGAACTGGGTTTAAAAGAATGGATATTAGTTTTTGTATACGGATTAAGAATGGACCTTTCTACTACAGGATATATTTTAACAGTTGTAGGCTTACTGTTAACTTTTACAAGTTTTACCGGTGGTAAATGGATAAACATAATAATTCAGGTATTCACAATTATTATTTTAATTATTACTTCAAGTATTATAATTGCTGATTTGGAACTTTATAATAACTGGGGATATAGAATGGATGCCACACCTTTATTATATATAACAAAGCCAAAAGAAGCTATGGCATCAACTGAATTATGGTTAACAATACTTTTATTAGCAGCTACCTTGGGATATATTCTATTAGGATTATTTGTTTATAAAAGAAAAATTAAAGAACAAGTTTTAAAAATAGAAAAATCAAAAATTATAACTCCTTTTTTACTTTTGCTTTTAACAGGGAGCATGATATTACCTGTTCGTGGTGGAGTAGGAATAGCACCAATGAATACTGGCATGGTTTATTTTAGCGAAAATAAATTTGCTAATCATGCGGCAATAAATGTTGTTTGGAATGTTATGAATTCTCTTGTTTATATGAAAAATCATGAAAAAACTTATGATTTTATGGAAAATGAAGTTGCTGAAAGAATTGTTAAAAAACTAAATAAACAGGATGGTAAATCGAAGAAAGTTATTAATAAGAAAAATCCAAACCTTGTAATTATTATTCTTGAAAGTTTTTCATCTAAAGTAATTGGTGAATTAGGAGGAAAGTGGAATGCAACACCAAGGTTTAATAATCTTGCGAAAGAAGGATTGCTTTTTACTAATTTTTATGCAAATGGCGATAGAAGCGATAAAGGTATTGTATCAGTTTTTAGTGGATATCCTGCACAACCAGTTACGTCAATAATTAAAACACCAAGC
Source organism: Bacteroidales bacterium (assembly GCA_030611105.1). Taxonomy (GTDB): domain Bacteria; phylum Bacteroidota; class Bacteroidia; order Bacteroidales; family UBA12077; genus UBA12077. Next base: position 2,892 of record JAUWQL010000045.1, on the reverse strand, counting down.
AAAACACAATCACTGCCTTCATTGTTTGAAAGCTTAAATAGTTTGGGATACGAAACTTCTTTTTATTATGGTGGCGATATTGATTTCGCAAATATGCGTTCTTATTTTCTTAATTCAGGCACGAAGCATATTATAAGTGTAGATGATTTCGATTCCAAGCTAAACAATTCAAAGTGGGGTGTTCATGATGAACATTTATTTGATTATTTGTATGATGATCTGATTAAACATAAAGAGCCATATTTTAAAACTATATTTACCTTAAGTAGCCATGATCCTTTTGAAGTTCCTGTAGATCCGGTTTTTGAAGGAAACGATCGTGCAACAAAGTATTTAAATTCTATTTATTATACCGATAGTTGCTTAGGTGATTTTTTTGATAAAGTCAAAGAAACTGAGATTTGGAATAATACCCTGTTTATTTTAGTAGCAGATCATGGAAGTAGGAGGCCGGGAAATTCGCAAAATCACGATATTGATAAATTTCAAATTCCGATGCTTTGGTTGGGAGGAGTACTAAATGATTCGATAAAAATCAATAATAGAATTGGTTCTCAGATTGATATACCGGCAACAGTGTTAAGTCAGTTGGATATATCTTATAAAGATTTTTTTTTTAGTAAAGATTTATTCTTAACGGAAACTTCCGAATTTACTTTTTATGTTTTTAATGATGGCTTTTGTTATATAACAGACTCTACAAAGGTAATTTACGATAATATAGGTAATGATGTAATATATAATGAAGGTGAAATAGAACAGGATTTGATTACAGGGAAAGCATATTTACAAACATTAATGAACGATTTTATTTCTCGTTAATATTATGGTGATAAACATTAATTCTTAAAAATAAAGTATTTGTTTAGCAGGTTTAAATGTCTATATATCATTTCATTCCACGCAAAGACCGCGAAATCTTACGCAAAGATTAAATAGTTTATTATAAGTTCTTTGTGTTTTTTGCGATTCATCTGCGTACTTTGCGAGAAATAATATTGTTTTATTTTTCAATTAGTTATACCTCCTAAATAATTACAAAATAAATTACATTTTATTAAAGCTTTATTTGCATTTTTGTAAATATGTATGCTATTCTTGATATAGAAACCACTGGATTGAGCCCTGTTAATGATAAAATAATTGAAATAGCAATCTATATTTATAACGGTAAAGAAATAATAAATGAATATTCTACATTAATTAATCCTGAACGTAACATTCCGTTCAACATAACCAGACTTACTGGTATAACAAATGAAATGGTAAAAGATGCTCCAGGATTTTGGGAGATAGCTAAAGATATTATAATACTTACCGAAGGGAAATCTATAGTTGCCCATAATGCTTCTTTCGATTTTAATTTTATTCGTAATGAGTTTAGAAGTCTTGGTTATAATTTTAAAAGAGACCGCCTGTGTACAGTAAAACTAAGCCGTAAAATCATTCCAAATCATAAATCGTACAGTTTAGGAAAGTTATGTAAAGAATTGGGAATTAAGATTGATGGACGACACAGAGCTGCAGGCGATGCTTTTGCAACAGTTAAACTTTTTGAGCATTTACTAAAAATCAGCCCTAGTCTTGGTCAGTTAAATTCAAGCATGTTTTATCATATTGATGCTAAGATTATTAAAAATATGCCTGAAGAGCCGGGAGTTTATTATTTTCATGATCATAATGGTGATATAATATATATAGGTAAAAGCAAAAATATAAGAACAAGAGTTTTTTCTCATTTTAGTAGCGAGAAATCCGAACGGGCATTAAAAATGATTGATGAAATTCATAACATTTCATATGAATTAACAGGAAGTGAATTAATTGCGCTTTTACTGGAGTCTGATGAAATAAAAACTCAAAAGCCAAAGTATAATCGCAGACAACGCAGGACTGCTAATCATTACGGAATTTACACTTACACCGATGAGTACGGTTATATTTGTTTTAAGGCAGACGATATTAAAAAGGAAACGCCTATTGTTTCTTTCAACTCTGCGAAAGAAGCTCGCGACAGGTTGTATATTTTGTCGGAGAAATATCAGTTGTGCCAGAAACTATGTGGTTTGTACGAAACAACAGGACCATGCTTTTATTACCAGTTAAAACATTGCAAGGGTGCTTGTATACACGAAGAATCGCCCGAAGATTACAATAAAAGAGCTCAGGAATTAGTTGATCAACTATCGTATAACTGGCAAAACTTTTTTATTATTGATACTGGCCGAAATGATGAAGAAAAATCGGTAGTAAAAGTAAAAAATGGTAAATACACAGGATTTGGTTACATCGATACCGAATTTATTGGAAATGATATTGAAAACCTTTCAGATATAATTAAAGTATATCCTGACAATAAAGATGTTCAGCAAATTATTCGCACCTATCTCAAACAACACAGTGTTGAGATGTTGATTAAGTTTTAAAGGTTATAATATAAATAACTCTTAACTAAATGACCTTAATTTATACGATTATCCGCATATTTACCTATAACGGTCCGCAGTTAAGCTATCGTGCGGGTTTTCGCTGTGTTTCATTGTCCACCGCTGAACAACTTTACTAAGATAATATTTAGTCAGCAAACCACAAAACTCCGCATGTAGTTTGAACTGCTGTTACAAATTGTGCGGTGTGTCCTGCGTTACCACAGGGTACGAAGAAAAGTTCTTTGAAATGGTAGCAAAACCTGTCAATATTGGCAGGTAAACTTTGATAGAGATGATAGGCTTAAAGTTGAAACGGAAACGAGCCATAACCTTTAATAAAGGTAAATATGGAAGACTCACAGGAGAGGAAATTTTAAGAATGGACTATCGGTAAAGATGTTCAGGCGTATTTATCAAACCGCCTTGTGGTGCTTGTTTAAAGAGAACAGGTACTGAGCGACAA
>JAUWQL010000008.1 GCA_030611105.1 Bacteroidales bacterium | reverse complement strand
ATCATTATTAACCGACTAAAGTTGGGGTTTCTAATTTTCATATTCTCGAATGCCCTGTTTATGGGCATTTAGTTTTTCAGTTCAATACAGACCCCCTGTTAATTAAACTAAGTTTAGTTGAAGTTGACCAGGTGGACCACTGGTAACATTCTTATATTTTCGAGTTGAACTTCGCAGTAATTCAACCATGTCTAGCATGCTTATTAAGTGAATTCTTACAAGAGTTGCCACTATCGAAAAAGCTTTTTTGGTATCAGCCATTTTCTGAATTACTGTCATTAGCAATTGAGCGATTAAGGTACACCATATCTGAGTCCTTATAGCATTTTCATTCTCTCCATAAAAGTAGTGTAATTGAAAATTTTGTTTCATTTTTTTAAATAATAATTCAATCCCCCATCTTTTTTTATACAGAAATGCTACTTCCTCTGCTGATATATCAAAATTATTGGTTAAAAACTCAAAATATCTGTTCTTTTCATCTTGATATGCAACTTTTCTCAATCTGATTTTCTTCTTTTTCTTAGTTTGTCGTTTCCCCATTTTATCTTCTGGGAAGTATTCTAATTCAATGGTTTGGTCAACCAGTACTTTAGCCATTCCTTTCTTACGGTATCCTTTCGTATGAGTTTTAATTACCGTATATACTGCATTCTTTTTTATACGGGTAACAAAATAGACTTTCTGTTTTGTCCACAAGGCAAACTGATGATAATAGTTATATGCTTTGTCGAACACTATCATACTATGAGAGATGAGTTCCAAACTTTTTAGAAAGTTTTTGTCATGAACTTTTGCAGCTGTTATTTTTACGAACCTTCCAACGGATTGTATAGCATCGATTAACATATGAACTTTAAGCCCTCCTTTCTTTTTTCCATCCCCTTTAGGATTTCTACCAACTCCTTTAAGAATATCACTAAATAATCTGATAGTAGTTGAATCAATAAGTAGAACCTCTTTGAAAGTAAGACCAAAAGTTCGGCTGTCCGACAAAAATGATTGATATTGTTTCACTAATCGAAAGTATAAATCTTCAAAAAATGCGTTATCTCTATTGCGTAAACCATCACTAGCGGTACTTTTTGCAGGAGCTTTTTCCATACCCAAATGATTTAATTTTCCACCCATAGCCCGCAACCCTTCGCAAATCTCACCCATTGAATCACATCTACTGAATACGCCAAACAAAAGCGTAATCAATTGCGTACGGGTTTTGAATGCTTTATAATATCGGTCACTATTATGCTTTTGTATTAAAGCTCCTATGTTAACAACGTTTATCAAATCAAGTATCTGTTTTAATATCGGCTGTCCGACAAATTTTATTTCACTATTTTTGCTCATGTTGTAAATGTTTCTTCAAAAACAATATTACAACTTTGAGGGGAAACCTGAGGGAAGTACCCTCTTTTAAAAATTTAGTCGGACACTAATGAAAAGATATTAAAAATCAGTTCAGTGATTGTGTTATTTTAGGTGATAAAGGTTATTTAAGTACTGATTATCAATTGGATTTATTTGAAAGCAAACAAATTAAATTAGAAGTTCCAATGCGAAAAAATCAATATAATTATAAGAAACAACTTTACATTTTCAGAAAATCAAGAAAGAGAATTGAAACCTTATTTTCTCAACTTTGTGATCATTTTATGATAAGAAGAAATTATGCTAAAACATTTAGTGGTTTCAAAACAAGAATATTATCAAAAATAACATCGTTAACCATTATTCAATACATCAATAAGTTCATTTTTGATAGAAATATAAATAAATTAAAAATTAATATTGTCTAAATGCACAACGGGTTATTTTTAATAAATAATCAACCTACTTATACCAACCTAAGTTTGCAGAATATATAATTTTACACAAAATCGGACCTATTCTTATTCAAAATGTCGTCCCGATTAAATCGGGATAGTATTTTGAACTTGAAGCTTTGGCAGAACTTGAAGAATCAATTTATAAACAACTACAAAAAAGAAAGTAAGGCTTAAAATATTCACAGAATTTGGCTAAAATTGTATCTTAGATGTAAATTGTTCTAATCCTTTAAAATGTTGGCAAAGAAATGTTGGAAGGAATTTCTAAAAAGGAATAATATCAACATTAAGTCTTAAAAATATATATATGAAAAAGTCATTTGGTTTTCTCTATTCAGCATGGTTTATGGGCATTCTGTTTTTAGCTCTTATTGTATCGATGGCAGTTGCTACATTTTTAGAGAATGATTACGGTGCGCCGGTGGCAAGAAGCATAGTTTATAATACCAAATGGTTTGAAATAATATTCTTTTTATTAACGATCAATTTGTTAGGACAGATATTTAAAAATAAATTATATAAAAAAAAGAAAATTGCCGTTTTTCTTTTTCATTCCGCTTTTATAATTATAATCATTGGTGCAGGAATAACCAGATATATTGGTTATGAAGGAAACATTCATATAAGAGAAGGAGAAACTCAAAATCTTTGTTTCAGTTCTAAAAATTATATTCAGTTTGAAATTACAGACTTAGATGGTAATCAAATATTCTATGATGATAAAGAATTTATTTCACCAGTCGGATATAAAAAGAAGTATCGAAAAAATGTTACGGTTGACGGAATAAATTATAGTATTAACTATGATCGCTTCTTATATAATGCTGCAGAAACAATTATAGATCATCCTGCGGGAGAACCAGTTTTATCTGTTCTTATCACTAAAGGAATGATGTTTAGAGAAACTCTCTTTATTAAAAAAGGAGACTTTTATGACTTAAATGGATTTCTCGTTGGTTTTAATACAGATAAAGATTCATTGGATGTGGATATTAGTTTTGAAGAAGAAATCTTTTATATAAAAACAAAAAAAGAAGTTCGTGAAAGTAATATGATGACCCGAATGACTACCTCTCATGAGAAAGGTGTTAAATTAGAATTTAAACCAACGCAGATTTATGTAATTGATGATTATCGTATAATTGTGCATGAACAAAGCCCTAAAGGAATTATTCAAGCTGTAACCGTTAACAAGAATGTTCAGAATACTAACGAATCTGCTATAAAGTTTGAACTGGCTTATGGAAATAAAACTGAAATTTTATTTGCTTGGTTAGGAGGAAATCACGATGATGCTGTTTTAAAAAATGGTAATCATATTATAAAAGTTAGAGTTGGCAAAAGACTTTTTAAGATTCCATTCAGTATTAAATTAACTGATTTTACTCTTGAAAGATATCCGGGATCAAACAGCCCTTCTTCATTTAAAAGTGATGTAATATTAATCGATAATGAAGAAAACTACGAAAAACCATTTTCGATTTACATGAACAATGTTTTAAAATATAAAGCTTATCGTTTTTATCAATCATCTTACGATCAGGATGAGCAAGGAACTATTTTATCCGTAAATTATGATTTGGCAGGTATGTCTGTTACATATATTGGCTATTTTATTTTGATTATTTCTTTAATATTAGCTATGACGGGTAAACATACTTTATTCAGAACTGTAAATAAGAATTTCTTTAACAGAACTGTAAAATCAACAACAATAGTATTGCTTCTTATTTTATCAAGTTTCTCTAATATTAATGCTAATTCTAAAAAATTAGTTGTTGACAAATCCAATGCTGTTGAATTTGGTAAAATATTAATTCAGAATCAATCAGGAAGAACTGAACCATTATACACTATGAGTAATGATATTTTGAGAAAAGTATCACGCGATACAGAATATAATGCTTATAACCCGATGCAAGTATTTATGGGGATTTTATTCGATTTTGAGAATTGGAAAGACGAACCATTTATTAAAGTTTCGAATAAAGAACTTCAAAAAACATTAGGAATTCGTAGTAATTACGCATCCTTTTCAGATATTGTTGATAAAGATAAAAATGCTTATAAGTTAAATCGTATTATCCAAGAAGTATACTCAAAACCACCAAGTCAAAGAAATAAATATGACAAGGAGGTAATCAAACTGGATGAAAGATTAAACATTATTTATATGATTTATTCAGGTGAGATTATGCGAATATTTCCCGTAGATAATTCATCTGGTTCTTGGGAAATACCATTTGAAGCATATAAATATGGAAAATCAGAAGAAGATTCATTGTATTTAAAAGGTATTATCGGATTATATGCAGAAAGTCTTTTTTCGGCTTCAAAAGAAGAAAATAGTGAATATCTCAGGTCAATTATTAATTATCAACAAAAAAATGCTAAATATGATTTACCAGGTTCTTTAAGAATAAACGCTGAAATTTTTTATTATAAGTTTAATATCTTCAAAAAACTATTTCCCGCTTATTCACTATTAGGTGTCCTTATTTTAATCATTTTTATTGTGCAAATTATTAGTGGTAAAAAGAAGTTTGAGGACTTAATGAAAATATTAAGTTATGGAATTGGAATTGCTTTTGCATTTCATACACTGGGATTAATAATTCGTTGGTATATATCAGGACATGCACCTATGAGTAATGGTTATGAATCAATGATATTTATTTCATGGGTAACCATTCTAGCCGGCTTTATTTTTAGTAAAAAATCGAGGCTCGTTTTATCAGCGACTGCTGTTTTAGCTTCATTAACACTTATGGTAGCTAATCTGAGCTTTATGGATCCTCAAATTACAAATTTAGTACCTGTTTTACAATCTTATTGGTTAACACTTCATGTATCTGTTATTACTGGCAGCTACGGCTTTTTAGGTCTTGGATCTATTTTAGGAATCATTACACTTATTTTATATGCTTTACAAAATAATAAAAACAGTCAGCGTATTTCTGGTACGATCGATGATTTGACTGTTATTAATTATAAAACATTGACTTTAGGCTTATATTTCTTAACAATAGGCACATTTTTAGGAGCAATTTGGGCTAACGAATCCTGGGGTAGATACTGGGCTTGGGATCCTAAAGAAACATGGTCGTTAATAACAATTATCGTTTATAGTTTTGTTATTCATTCAAGAATGATGAATACATTTAAATCAAAATTCGCATTTAATATAATGTCATTATTCGCATTCTCTTCTGTATTAATGACTTATTTTGGTGTTAATTATTACTTATCCGGATTACACAGTTATGCCGGAGGTGATTCTGTTCCTATACCTGTTTTTGTTTATATAAGTATAATGTTTTTAATTGGGTTATCGGGATTTGCATATTATAAATATATGGTTTGGAATAAGCTTTCATAAAAGACTGAATTTGCTTTTAATAATTTGATGGTGTTTTTAATAAAATAGTATTAAACTGAGTTCGATATAAGAATAGTTTTTAATATTTGTAATATCTGTAATATCTGTAATATCTGTAATATCTTTTTGAATTATAGGCAATTCACCCCTATTGTCCCCTCAAGGGGACACACACTTCGATTAAAATTGATAGTAAATCGAAGATGTCCTCCCCTGCCTGCCGGCTTGACTGCCTTTGGCAGTAGGCAAGCTTGAGGGAGGTTAGGAGGGTGAATTTACCATTTGAAGCGTTATTTTCTATTCGGTGAATTTACAGTTGCCTTATAATCTGCTGATTACTTTGATTTTTACCTCGAACTGACGTTATTAATACGTTTTTCGTATAATTTGATCAATATTTTGCTATTATCAAGTTCTTTTAGTGTTAAATTCGGTGAAGTTTTGGAGAAATTCCCTGATATTGAGAATAGGGCGCAGATAGAACAGTTATTGAATTAATTCTTTTTTTAGTTTAAGAAAAACTATCGAATTTGAACATCCTGTCATCTTCAGAATCACTTTCAGCTTTATCTATAAAAGAATTAAATTCTTCAATTGTCATTGGGCTTAGTCCACCTGTGATTATGATAATTTAGTTTATATTTGTACATATGTGGAAAGAATTAGAAATATTGAGAAAAAAATATCTTGATTTAAAATTGAATCAAGCAATTGACTATGAAAAATTTTCAATGATTTCAATAGTTTATAATTCTACGAAAATCGAAGGTTGTTCATTAACAGAAAGTGATACTAAGGTTTTATTAGAAGATGATATAACAGCTAAAGGAAAACCTTTGTCAGATCATTTGATGGTAAAAGATCATTATGCAGCTTTTCAATATATTAAAGAACAAGCAATATTAAAGAAAGATATTTCGATTTCGCTTATAAAAGAAGTGGCAGCTTTAGTAATGAGAAACACTGGGAGTCAGATTGATACAATTTCTGGAGAGTTTGATACTTCTCAAGGAGATCTCAGATTAGCCCAAGTATATGTTGACAAAAAATATTTTCCTGATTTTAGAAAAGTAGAACCATTACTAATAAAGCTATTTGAAAATATTAATAAACGACTAAAGACTATTAAAGGAAGTGAGATAATAAAATTATCAGCAGACATTCATTATAATTTAGTGAATATACACCCCTTTGGAGATGGCAATGGAAGAACTTCAAGACTATTAATGAATTATATTCAAATGTATCATAATGAACCATTAATAAAAATATTCACTGAAGATAGAGCTGATTATATAGACTCATTAAACTTAACCGAAGAAAAAGAAGATATTTCAATATTTAGAGAATTTATTTGTAAACAGCATATTAAATTCTATAAGAGCGAAATAGAAAAATACAGGAAAAAAGATTTAGGATTTTCATTATTATTTTAGAATGCCACAGGACATAGTGGCTCAAAAATAATAATCAAGCTAAAATTAAAAAGCTTGCAACTGTCATTTTGGAGAAATTCCCTGATATTGAGAATAGGGCACAGATAGAACAGTTATTGAATTTTTTTTTTAGTTTTATTCTTTCCGCAGTTGAAAAATTTGTGAACTGAGCTTGCGAGCTCAACGAAGTTAATTTTCCGGGTTAACTTTACTATTATACCGATTATGTTTTTTGAATTAAATATTTTTATGCTTCCAAAAGATTTTTGTATGCAGCAGCATCTAATAATTCGTCTAATTCAGAAGTATTAGTCATTTTAATTTTAATCAACCAACCTTCGCCATAAGGATCTTTATTAACGACTTCTGGAGAATCTTCTAATTTTTCGTTTACTTCTACAACTTCTCCTCCAACAGGCATAAACATATCAGAAACTGTTTTTACAGCTTCAATTGTTCCAAATACTTCTTCTTTTGCCAATTCTTCACCCTCAGTTTCTATTTCTAGAAAAACGATATCTCCAAGTTCGCCTTGAGCATAATCAGTAATACCAACATAAGCTTCTTCACCTTCAATACGTACCCATTCGTGATCTTTAGTGTACTTTAAGTTTTCTGGAATACTCATAATATTTTTATTTTAATTAGATTAAACTTGACTGTAATATAAATTACGAACCAAAATTAATCAAATTTTATTAAAATAAACTATTCTGTTAAAGTAAATCTTAAGCTAAATCCAACGTCCGTATTTGAAATTCTGAAAGGGTTGGTACCTACCAGTGGAGCGGATATATTCTGATCATAAAAAAGTCGTAAAGTAAGCCTGTTGCTTAATAAATAATCGGCCGAAACACCTATAATTGTTGATTTTTGATCTGCCGATGGTCTTTCATCATCTTCAACTATTTTACGAAGTATGGTTTTGGTATCTCTAATTTTTAAGTTTGCACGGATGTTTAAATCGCTTTTGAAGTTTTCCTGACCATCGCCAAAGTTGAAGATTAAATTAAAATCATCGAAACGATACCCTAAGCTAAATCCCAGCTCTTCAGTAAATATTTCTGTAATTTGATTGTTTGTAAAGCTTAAAGTAACAGTTCTGGCTTTTTTAAATTCGAATCGGGTTGTAAAGTTGTTTACCCATGTCATATCAATATTAATAAGCGGACTAAACTGTTCATTTATTGAAACACTGTTGTACTCAAACTGGGGAATAAAATTCCCGGTGCTATCAACAATTACGGTATTACCGGTACCAAATGAAAAGTCAGGATTATTTATAAACGACCCAATATTGTACGAAGAACGATATGCATGACTTAAATTCACAGATTTAAATAGTTTCTTCATGATCGGAATATCTTTTAATCCATTGTATCTGATACTCCAGTTAGGTAAAGGAATTTTCTGGAACATATTTAATGGAACAGAGTTTTGGTCGTAATACCAGCCATACGATGCTAAAAAGGCCGGACCCATAACATCTTGTGATAAACTACCATATCCTTCGCTGTACCCGGGTTCGTTTACATGGGTATCATCACCTAATCGGTTTGAGATATCAACCCGATATTTCTTAAAATCTTCAAAAGCCTTAGAATAGTATTTATTATCATTTGATGCCCCTTCGAAAGCTGATCCGATTGTAATATAGGTCATTGAAAAATTACCTGTGATTTGTTCAGAGTAAGGATCGGGTGAATCGTAATAATAATACCTGCTATTATTTTCTGATTTAGTTCTGTTTGCTGTAAGATCAATTTTTAATCCCCTGATTGGTTCCAGAGTAACCCTGAAATTTAAATTTTCATTATGAGTCATTAAAAAAGGAGTGTTAAGAGTTGAATCCTCTGTGTACCATTTATTATTAATAGCTTTTGATGCAAAATCCTCATCCTGCCAACCAAAAACAAAAGGCCAGCCGGGAGCATTAAAATTCTGATCCATACCTAAAATATTTGTAGATTCTTTATAACCTGCAAAACTTGAACCTTCGGTAAGGATATACGATGCCGATACATTTTTAATCGACATTAAAAGAAGTGCTGTATTTTCGGCAATAAAAACTAAAGGATTTTCTTTTTTCTCAATACGCCCTTCCACTAATATTTGTGCACCATCAACATCCTTTTCTGACCTGAAACGGATTTTTCGTTTTGTAGATACTTCCCATTCTCCTTTAACTTCTTTACCGCCCGAGTCGGTAACTTTAACTCCTGTTATGTCTTCAGTATTTAGTTCATGATAAACAGACCTTGACCTTCCTTCTCTGAACCAAACATTTTGTGCCTGATAAGTTACATTTTCGTATTCTACTTTTTTTCGTGACGATCTTCCTCGTCCATATTTTTGATTAATGCGTTTTAGGAATCCGGCTTTATTGTACAAATTAACCATGTTTGCCTGTGCATTTAACTGAAAAGTATTTGAATTACGAATAGTATTTCCCAAATCGAATTCACTGTCAGGTTTTAATAATGGTCCTGCTTCCCAGTTATATGTTGCATTGTATCGCGATGTTAAATTAGTCCAGTCTAACAAGGGAATTTTATTAATAGGAACTCTGTAGGTAATATTTATGTTATGGTTGTATTGAGTATTACGTCCGAAATTTTTAATACTTGTCCAAACAGAATCTTTCCATTCGTCATAAATGCTGCTATGCCTGTCAACTTCGCCATAAGGTTCGTCGATACGAGCAATATTTGTAGCAGAAAAGTCAAGTTTTAACGATCTTGATAAATCCCATTTAAAATCGTAATACCTGTTCCAGTTGAATTCTTTATTATATGTTGGTTCAATAATGTTATTCGGATTATAGATATTTCTTGTTTTATTGGTCTGGTATTTTCTAAATACATCAGTTCTAAAAGAAAAACTTGTTGGCATATAATAGAAATTGAAATCTTTAATAAGCGCGAAAGCTTTCTTATTAAGTATCCCTTTAGATTTTCTAAAAGGAGCAACAATTTTGGGCCGGGTGTTATAAATATAATTAAATGCCCCACGATAATTTTTTAAAACATCATACTCAGTGTTAATGTCACGTGCAAATGTTTCATTGTAAGTATAACTAACAGAAAAATTGGAAATATTGTAGAATCTTGATTTTTCCGTTGTTTTATTAATTTTTACATTGGTGAAATTGAGGCTTTTTCGTTGAGTATAATCTTGTGCAATATTCTTAATTGAATCTCGTTCGGATTTCGAGTCTGCATTTTTAAGAGCATCATCCAAAGAAATATCCGGGTTTAAAGGATTATATTCAGGATTAATAAATGATTCAGAATATCCGGCATATACAGGGATACTTACTTTTGCTTTTTCGGGGAAGAATTTTCCTAAATCCAGGTTTGTTGAAATATCATACTCGATAATTTCTTCTTTGCTTCTTTCATTAACTTTCTTTTCGATACTTCCAAAGCCCGGGGTACTAATAGCTCCTGCCAGATTCAAAGTACCAAGGTCGGCTAAGCGTGTAGAGACCCTGGCTCTTGCTGCCCATCCTCCTTTTTCCTTAAAATCGGTGAGTCGTAATTCGTTAACCCAAATTTCACCTGATTTTGGCATTCCGTCATCATCCGATATTACATTGTTTTGTTTACTCGGATTTCGAACACCAATCATTATTGTAACTATATTACTTAAATTAGGATTACCTCGTACCGAAATTCTCTTTTTATTTTCTTTATAAACAGAGTAAACAGAATTATAAGTAAATACAGTATTGGGTTGGCGAAGTTCTTTATTCCTTGCTTGTTTAACATCTATTAAATCATTTAAAATGATCTCAATGTTATTTTCAATAGGCCATACCTCCTCGCGGCTGAAATCATTGTAATTTCCGGGAGGAGTTATTTTTATTGGCATTTCATATTCATAGTAATTGCCCTTATAGTCGGTTCCTAATCGCACGAATATTCTTAGATCTTCATCATTTAATATTTCACTTCCTAAAGCTTCGCCATGGACAAACATTTTTAATTTTTCATATTCCCTTATGTCAAGGTTTATTGTCTTATAAGCTGCTCTGGCATCTCCGTCATCAAGATCTTTTATTTTTAGAACCATAGATTGTTCATTTAGCTGTCGAAGTTGCGGATTTGTAGGGTCAATTACCCTGTCGACACCCGGAGGAAGAACATAATTAGCATTCTCTTCTATATTTACAGAGGATATTTCGAGTATTCCATTTGAATGTTCGGGGGTTGCAACTGCTTCATGTCCTTCCATTAAAGAAAGTTCATATTTGCGCCACTCACTTCGCACAAGTTCCAGTTTAGCAAAACGTAGAATAATACTATCGCTAAATTCATTCAGAAACATTCGCATGAATCGGATTGATTTAAAATCCTGTATTCCTCCAATAATTTGGTCGTGTTGTTGTATAGGAATCCTGAATTGGTACCAGGCAATCTTAACATTTCGTTCGCCGTTAGGTAGATTAACATTATTTCCCCAAACTTTGTCAACAATAAAATTTTGCCCAACCTCCATCATTCCCGGACGAAGTTCTACTTTATATTGAAAGTAACTTTCTGTTTCACTTAAGGTTTTATCTCTGTTTATATCTTCTGAATCAGGAATTTTTGATGATAAGGTAGCAGTTTCTCCGGATGAATTACCTTCTAATCCATTATATTTCTTATATCTTTCAAGTATACTTAACTGTAGCGAATCATAATCACCTCCCCTGTAATAATGAAAGTTGTCATTTGAAGGGTCTTGTCTAAATTGTTCAGTAATATTTTTATCACTAATTAAATTTTCGACTTCTTTTAAATAAGGATCAAAGAAAGTTTCCTCATCACTGTCACCGAGACCATCTAAGCCTATATCTTGATATGTATTAGGATTAGCAAAAGACCCAATAGAATAATCGTTACTGGGAACTCTTCCCCAAACAGTTGTGTCAACTTTTTCAATAGTAGTTGTATTTGGTAGTCCGTCTTCAAATGCTTTCCTCGAGTCTTTAAGAATATCTTCTGATATATTACCAAGGTTGAAATATAAATTACCGCCTGTTCTTGTTGAGTCGTATACGAAAGGATCCATAAGCCAAAATTCAATATATTCAACGTTTGCAGCTTCGAAATCGCTTGTTGGTATTTTGCGCATTATACCGGCCCACCGACTTTCAGGATCTTTAAGTTTTCCGTCAGCTTGAAGACCATAGGCAACTCCAATAGTATCTTCAACAACATAGTTATATGGGCCTCTTTCTTTTGGATAGTATGCAACATTTAAAATCTGCAGGGCTAAAGGGACAGTTGTTTCATAGTCTTTGTTAGGGAAAATCTCCTTTTCATAAATTTCACGTACATAGTGACTTGACTGTTGTTCTGCATCATTTTTTATATGCCCCGGAGTTAATGAATTGTTACGTAAAAACAAGGGATCAATTTTATACCAGGCTATTTTTGCCCTGTTATATCCATACACAAGATCATTTGTATTTCTTGCTTCAGGAAACATATCATCTTGTCCCTGAGGTGTACTGGAAATAACCCAGGCATTATAACTTTTCATATCCATAGAAGTTTCGCTACCTTCGAAATCATCAATAAAAGCATTTCCTGCTTCCCCAATAGCTTTTGAGTGACCCGGAATCAGTTGTGCAAATTCAGCATCAATTAATATTGTCGATTTTTCTTTTGTTTCGATAAATGGCAATTTATCAACCAAAGATGTTATAAATTGTGATTCTGTACGATAAGATGTGTTTAACCCCCAAATAGTATTTGAAATAGGCTCTTCGCCAATGGCTACCTTTTGAGTTAAAGGCCGCTCAGTTAAATTCATTACTGTAGCCCCAATATTGAAATTATCTGATACCTGGTAATTTAAATGAGTACCTAATAATGTTTTTGTTTGTATACTATATAAAGCCTGACTTTCTAAAGATATTTGTAATGGAGTTGCTGACTCGAGTATACCTTGATTAATAATTTTAACCCTTCCTAAATTATAATCTACCGTATAATCTTCATTTTCTATAAGCTGACGCCCACCCGCCATTACTTTTACAGAACCTTGTGGTATGTTAATTGCATTAAGTGTAATTTCTGAACCAAATGCCGATTTATATTCACCCCGAAGTTTAAATTTATTTTTTTCGGCAACTAAACGGGCATAAGTTAAGGTTGTATCATATAATTCCTGGAAAACATATTTGTTGGCAATAATACTGTCTTCATCTGTAGGTCCAAATTGTTTTCTTAAATAGCTGCCAAACGGTTCTAAAACAGGAAAAATAATACGACCATTCGATACATTAACAGTTATTCCGTCAATAAAATCAAAGCGTCCATCGGGCGAAGCATCAAGCTGTGAATTTAAGTTATCGAGATTTAGAACTTTTAACAGAATTTGCTTGTTGATTTTTCCTTCAGGAATATAATTCAGAGCATTTCCTGTTTTATCATCCTGGTATAATACATTTAAAATAAAATCCTCTTTATTTACCTGGTAAGCTCCTATCGCATAAATATTTTTCATCATTAAATCCCAGGTAGGAATGCTGGGAGTAAGACTGGTCCCTTTTAAGAGTTTAGCCATTAAATACGGACTTTTTTCTTCATCTGCTGTGATACCGTCAGTAGAAAAATCACCTACCTGATAACGTTCACCTCCAACGTCAAACTCATAAGCCACAGCAAGGATTTCATCAGCATTTAATGCAATATTCAGTGATATATAACCTAATCGTTCGTTAAGTTGATATTCGTTTGTTTTAAGCTTGCGAGCACTACCTATTTTTTCATAATCCTGACCTGATTTGAAATTTGAACTTCCCCAGTTGCTTTCAATGATATTTCCTATATCGTTAAAATCTCTTTCAGGGCTGAATTTATAAACATTATTGTATAGGTCATTTGTCCTGTTATTGGGATATGGCTTACTACTTACAACTGTAATAACATCCCGCGCAAAAATATTTTCATCATTTTCTCCCAAATCAAGTAAAGCAAGAATATTCCTGTTTTCTTCGTTGTTGTTAACCCTGTTAGTTACCCATACCTCAATTTTAGTAATGGTAACAGGTGATTTAATTATGGGTAGTTCGTCTAAAGCATCGTCATATATATCCCTGAAATATTGAGAAAGAAAAAAGTGCCTGTTGGCGTCGTATTGATCTGCATGCAACTCAAACTGTTGTGTTTGAGCACCTCCCTTAACTTCAATTACTTTTGTTTCACCTTTTTGTTGCGAGAAAACACTGGTAACCGTTAATTTTCCAAATTGCAATTCAGTTTTTATACCGAACAAACTCTGGCTTCCGGTAATTAAAGAACCGGGCAAAGGGAGTGTTACATTACCTGCTTCAATTCTTTTAATAATCTCATCTTCTTTGCCTATATATTCAAGTTTTGTTTGATTTTCGAAATCGAAAGTTGCTTCAGTGTTATAAGTTATTCCCAGCTTAATTTTATCACCTATAGTACCGGTAACATTCATCATAATTTTTTCTTCGAAATCGAAAGTCGTTGTCTTTCTTAAATTTTCTGAGATGGTTGGGTTTTCGTTATTATTGACATTTATTTTAAATATCAATTCAGCGGAACCCATTGGAATAATGTTAATAGCATTATCGCCAAAGATTTTATCAAATGTTTCTCCTCCTAATCTTAAATTCGGGAAAAGACCTGTTTGTGCTTCAAGGCTTTCTCCCTTGGCTCTTTGACGCCAGTAAGCCCTTAAAGCTTGCTCAAACTGATAATCCTGATATTCTTCAAGAGTCATTCTTTTTGATGGACGATAATCGTAATTTCCAATTTTTTTAGAGATAATATATTCATTTGTTTCAGGATCGTATTCAACGGTATCTATTATGTTGGAAGGACTTTCTAAATATAGTGGAGAAGCTTCAGGTTCATCATAGCCATAATTATCCAAATCATTAAACTGAAATCTTAGAGAATCTTCTTGTTGAAAATTTGTTTGATATAAGAATAAAAATTTAGCTTGTACGTTATTTGTACAAACTAAGATTATAAGAAATAATAGTAACTTATATATAAATATTCTTTTCAACTGTAAAAAATAAAAATTACTAAATTCTTTTAAGAGATTCTTTTATAAGGTTTTCAACAGGCAAACCTTTGTTCTCTTTAAGAATTTCATTGATAATTTTATCGACTTTGACTTTTGGAAAACCTAACATTACTAATGCTGATAACGCTTCCTCTTTAATTGTATTGTCTAAGGAGGTAACAATTTGATCGCTATCCATTAATTTCCCTACTTTGTCTCGTAAATCAACAATAATTCTTTCGGCTGTTTTTGCTCCTATTCCCTTTATACTTTTTAGTAAGTTAATATCGCTGTGAATAATAGCACTTTGTATCTCGTCAGGGTTTAATGACGAAAGCATTACCCTTGCAGTATTTGCTCCCACACCAGAAACTGATATTAGTTGTAAAAAAATACCTCTTTCTGTCTTGTCAAAAAAGCCAAAAAGCTGATGTGTATCTTCCCTGATAACTTCGTAAATAAAGATTATGCCTTTTTCTTTACCAGATAATTTTGAAAAAGTATTAACCGAAATGTTAATAAAATAACCTATTTCGTTGTTGTCAATTATAACATGAGTTGGCGAAATTTCTTTTATTTCTCCTTTTATGTAATCGTACATATTTGTTGTTTAAAAATAAGTGTTAAAAATACACAAAAATAAGGTACAGGAAAATTCGAATAAATTTTTATTTGTTGAATTTCGATAAATAGTATTTTAATTACAAATACAAGTTAACAAATAATTAAAATTAATTTGGTATTTTTGATATATAATTACTCTTCCGGCATTATGAAATATCTTTTTATAATTGCAGTATTTTTAATACTCATACCATATCAAGATTTTGGTCAAATAATTGATAAGGGAGTACCTACTTTTAATACTAAGCAAGAAAAAGAAATCCCTGTTATTGTTCTTCCTGAAATCAATATTAGAAAACTACAAAGGGAAGATAATAAACACACCAAGTCAAAACTGAAATCATTGCGATTTGCACAAATGATTGAAGTGGATATTAGCCTTGAATACAAAGGTATTTGGGAAATCAATCCAAATGGAGACAGAGTATGGTACTTGAAAATAAAATCACCGGGAGCTTATTCTTTAAGTATTTTATTTGATCGTTACAGATTGCCAATAGGTTCGAAGTTATTTGTTTACAGCATAGATCATAAACACGTAAGAGGTGCGTTTACTTACAAAAACAATAAATGGAATAATATTTTGCCGATAGCACCTGTAAAGGGCGATGAAATAGTACTTGAATATTATGAACCTAAAGATGCGGATTTTCATGGCGAACTGCATATTTCATCCGTAGCACATGATTATAAAAATATTTTTAATTATTTATCGAAGAGCACAAAAGGATTTGGAGATTCAGGAGATTGTAACATTAATATTAATTGTGACGATGATGATTTATGGCAATTATTAAAACATTCAGTTTGTAAAATAACATATAATGGTTGGCTTTGCTCCGGAGCGTTAATAAACAATACAAAAAATGATGGATATCCGTATTTTTTAACAGCTAATCACTGTATAAATTCTTCTGGAGATGCTTCAGCTGCGGTATTTTATTTTAACTATGAAAGCCTTGGTTGTGATAATACAGACGGGAGAAAAGATCAGACTATTTCAGGATCAACAATTATTGCCACACCTCCCGAAGAAACATTAGATTTTAGTTTGCTTGAGTTAACCGTACCACCACCACCTTCTTATAAGCCATATTATGCCGGATGGAACAGGGATGTTATTGATCCAACGAGTGTAACATCAATTCACCATCCGAGTGGGGATATTAAGAAAATTACAAAATCTTATGATGGAGCAACTACGGGCGATTATGGAGAAGGATATAATGAGTTTGCACATTGGTGGATTGATGAATGGGACGAAGGTACAACTGAAGGAGGTTCTTCCGGCTCACCTTTGTTTGATCAGAACGGGAGACTGATTGGTGATTTAACCGGCGGAGATGCAAGTTGCAGTTATAATTATAACGACTATTATCAACAATTTTATCGTTCATGGCAGGATTTTTCTGAACCAGATCATCGGTTAAAACCATGGCTCGATCCAATTAATTCCGGGCTTATTTCTTTGAATGGTTACCTGCCTTATGGTACTATTCCTTCGCAATTAAAAGCATCATTAGTCGATACTGTTATTTATTTATTATGGAACGAGGTAATCGACACAGCAAATATTGAATTTTATTATGTATATAGAAATTCTGTGAAGGTTGATTCTGTTGGAACTATAAACTACACTGATACATTAGCATCCCAAAACACTTTATATAAATACTTTGTTACTGCAAAATATAAACTTCCGTTGGAATATGAATCTTTGCCTTCTAATACTGTATTTGTACGTACTATGGATCCATTTACACTTCCATTTGTTGAAACATTCGAAGACCAATATTTTATACCGGATTATTGGTATGAAGAACGATCTAACGATACGGTCGGATGGGAATTTAAAGAAGGTGGCTTTGACGGAATAGTTGATACGGCATTCGAAGGAAGTATAAACGCTTATTTTTACAATGATAGTAGCGAAGTTTCAAAGCTGGTTTTGCCAAGATTTGATTTATCGGCATATACTAATGTGAAACTTTCATTTTATATGCACATGCAGGAGTTTAACAGTGATGTTCATAATTTAAGAGTTTTATATAAAGATACGGATTCATTAACATGGAAAAGCATAAGAACTTTCGATACGAGTATTTCAACATGGGAGAAAAAGGGAGTTTCTCTTCCTGATTTAAGTAATAATTATCAAATTGCATTTGAAGGTGTCGGCTTGCGGGGTTTTGGAATTTGTATTGACAGTGTTTCGATTACAGAAGATGGAAAATTTATTGATCCCGATCTTATATTTAATAAAGATTGTATATGTATTTATGATAGTATTGAATTTTCAACAAGTCTGGATGATTCTTATGATCTTTACTGGAATTTTGGGAATACAGCTGTACCAAGTGATACTACAGGCACTGGACCACATTGGGTAAAATACTCTTCGTCCGGGATAAAATCGGTTCAACTTATTGTTAATGATACTTACCTTAAACAAGATATTGAAGCAGTAGTTGTTTTCGATTCGCTTATTATTCCAGGTTTTACCAATATTGGAAATGAATTAATCTCAAGTTCGGAAAATGGTAATCAGTGGTATTTTAATGGATCGCCTATTAATGGAGCGACTAATAAAACTTATATTATTGAAGAGGATGGCGATTATTTTGTAGAGGTAACAAATAGCTTTAATTGTATATCTGTTTCGGAAAGTCAATACATGGTTGTAAATGATATTGAAGACTTATCAGAGTATATAAATGAAAATACAGGAATTCAAATTTTCCCAAATCCAAATAATGGAAGCTTTCATGTTCAGGTTAACATTGAAAATAATGAAATACAACTATATTATAAAATTATTGATATAACCGGGAGATTACTTCAATCTGGTCAAATTGAACCATTTGAAAAGATTAAAAACATAGATATGGACAATCCAAATGAAGGAATATATTTTATTCAAATACATTCGCCTGACAATTATTTTACTTCAAAAATTTTAATAAAAAAATAGAAAAACAACTGTCAAAATATTTTTATTTAACAACTTTCCTTGTGACCGGGTCAAAAAAATGCATCTTACTAATATCGAAATAAAGATCAATATCACTCCCTTTTATAATATCTGTTTCAGGTTTTAACCGTGAAATAAATTGTTTTTCTGCCAGTTGAAAATATGCATAAACGTCATGCCCAAGTTGTTCCAGAAACAGGATTTTACTTTTAAGTATCGCATACTCTCTATTGGTTTTAACAATTTTATCATGAATATTTTCAGGCCGGATCCCAATAACAACTTCATTATCAACATAGTTTTTTAAAATATGATTTTCCGGGAGATTAAAGTTGAAAGTATTGGTATTATCTGTAAATTTTAAATTGTCATTATTAAAAGAAACTTTTCCTTCAATAAAATTCATCGGAGGAGTCCCTATAAATCCTGCAACAAACAGGTTTTTTGGATTTTTATAAAGGTTCAGAGGAGTATCAACCTGCTGAATTTCTCCTTTATCCATAACTACAATCCTGTCGCCTAAAGTCATGGCTTCTACCTGATCGTGTGTAACATAAACAATTGTTGTTTTAAGTTTCTGGTGCAATTTTGAAATTTCAATTCGCATTTGAACCCTTAATTTTGCATCCAGGTTACTCAATGGTTCATCAAATAAAAATACTTTAGGTTTTCTTACAATAGCCCTGCCAATAGCTATTCTTTGTCTTTGCCCGCCCGACATTGCTTTTGGTTTTCTGTCAAGCAGGTCTTCAATTTCAAGAATTTGTGCAGCTTCCATTACCCTTGAATGTATTTCCTTTTTCTTTATTTTTTTTATTTTCAGTCCAAAAGCAAGGTTTTCATAGGCAGTCATATGCGGGTAAAGTGCATAGTTCTGGAATACAATAGCAATATCCCTGTCTTTTGGTGGCAAATTGTTTACTATTTTATCGCCAATATAAAGATTCCCCTCGCTAATATCTTCCAAACCAGCTATCATTCTTAATGAAGTTGATTTTCCACAGCCCGAAGGCCCTACAAATACGGTAAATTCTTTATCTTTTATTTCGAGATTTAAATTTTTAACAGCTTTAATCTCGTTATTAAAGATTTTTGAGACATTGTCAAATAATATTGCAGCCATATATCATTATTTTATAATCATTTAACTAATTTAAACTTAAAATTATATTAAAAAAGCAGATTTGGGTATATGAGTTATCCGACAACATAAATCCAGTTCGCCTGAAGCAACTATAAACTTATCATCTGACTCAACTATTCCTGTAGTAAATACTACATTTTCAATATATATTTGATCTTTAATTTTATTAGTAAGATTTGGATCAGCCTCAATAAGAGGTTTTTCCATTTCAATATGAATAATTTTTTGAGGATTATTTTTATCTAATATCGCCCAGTAAGTGCGATAAATTCCAACTTCTCCCTTTTTTTCCACACCATGAAATAATACCAGCCAGCCTCCTGGTGTTAATACAGGCTGAGCTCCGCCACCTATTTTTAAAGTTGATGATGCATTTTTTAAAGACCTTATAAATGGTTCGTCTAATGGTTTCCAATGTAAAAGGTCGGGCGATTGTGCCAGGTTAATTGAAGGTCCAGGGTTAAAATTACTATCAGGAGGTGTGGCAAAATATAAACTTCCAAGCGGCCTTGTTAATGCAAAATATTTATCATTTATTTTCCCCTCAAACAACAACATGTCTTTATTCTGATGATCGAGAATAATTCCTTCCAACTTGTAATTCAAGCCGTCAGCAGACGAGTATAAAGTTGTTGAATGTCTTTCGGAACTCACCGAACAGGTGGTCATATAATATTTATCATTAATAAATGAAACACGTGCATCTTCAATTCCATATTCCTGGTAACTTTTTCGCGGGGCAATAATTTTATCGTAATGAATTTTAACAATTTGATTTCCATCCTCTGTTAATTCAACCGGAAGAATCCATGATAAAGATGTTAATGCACTAACAGGCGTAGGAAGATGCTTTTTAATAATGATTTCGCGAGGATCGGAAGTGTCAACTTCATCAGTATTATATGCATCAAGTAAAAATCCTTTTTGCTTATCCCATCTTATAGAATGTATTTTACCGTTAAAAACCGGTGTTTTTAGTGCTTCAGCTACTCGAACCATTAATATAAGATTACCATTTGGCAAGCGCGACATTCCCGGATTAAATGCTCCTAAAACATAAGTATCTTCATTTACCTGCTCTCTTAAAGGAGAAAAAGATAAGTCAATGTCATCGGGCTTTAATATTATTTTATCGGAACTAAATTTTTTCATTAATAAATCAGATATTTTTAAAATTAAGCTATTATCTTATATTTCATATAATGGTTGTCCGGTACGTGAATCTTGCGGATACCGATTACACAATTCAGCTAAAACATCTTCATGGCTAATACCTACATTCATTACCGTATCGTTTCCTCCATAATAAATAAATATTGCACCATCGGGTTTTCGTATTGCACCGCATGTAAATACTACATTTGGTACATGAACATAGTCGTTATTACTTACTTTGCAATCGTCTTTTGACGGGAAAAGAATGGGAATATTTGAGACCCTTACTTTTTCAGGATTGTTTAATTCATGTAAAGCTACTCCCAAAACATACGGATTTCCATCCATTGTATTTCTTACACCATGAAAAATATTAATCCATCCGTGTTTTGTTTTAATAGGAGGTGCTCCCGGGCCAATTTTGCCGGAAAAGGCACTTGGGCCGCCACTTTGTTTAATAATCGGATCTTTGCTTATCTGCCATTTGTTTTCGGATATTTTATCAGTATAACCGATTTTAATTTCAGAATATATTCCTCCTGTTTGTTCAATAGTGTGATCGTTAGGCCGAAAAAGAGCTACATATTTATTATTGAATTTCCCCGGAAATATCACTACGTTTCTCATATCAATATCTAAAACAGGCCCGTGTCTTGTAATTGATTTAAAATCTTTAGTAGAAGCAAGCGAAACTCTCACCCTGTCTTTTATAGTACCGTGATACGCGCTGTATGTAATATAAAAAGTATTATTAATGTTAGTTATCCTTGGATCTTCAACACCACCGCTTTCATTTTCAATTATTTCGGAGATGTTTAAATTATCAGCAATCTTGTCATTTTTGGTACAGGGCTTAAGAAATGGTTTATCATTGATTTCCCAGTTTGTGAGACCGTTTTTGCTGGTTGCCTTTCCAATTACTGATATCCCGTTTCGTAAATGTGATCGGAAAAGCATTATTGTTTGACCATTGTATTGTGCGACCCCTGCATTATGTACTGTTACAACTTTTAAATGTGGTTCCTGCCAGACAGCATTTACATTATGGCTATTCAAAATAGGATTAGCCTTAAACCGGCAAACCGGATTATTGAGGCTAATCCTATATTTTTCACCTAAAATTTCGACTTGTTTTACTGGATCTGACATTTTTTATTTATAATTTTTTACTATTCTTTTTGCAATATAATTTGATTCAATCGCCTGGATACTTAATAATGCTTCAATAGTTGACTCAGCACCTGAATTATAATTAATTTTACTGGCAGAATCGATTCCGTCGAATCCCTTACCTGTAATATGATCGTACATAATTTGCCCGGCAGAATTGTTACCAAAAAACCAGGTGGCAATATTTCCCGCCAGGGTAGCATAACTCTCATCCCCGGTAATTATATAAGCTTCAAGTGATGCGGAAATCATAGGAGTGATTCCATACGCTATTTGAGGAAACGAGTGAAAATCCGATTCTGTTATTGAATCATTATTCATAATAATTTTGAATTCACATATAAAACCACGTTCCAAACAATAAGGATAAAAATGATTGACCTCGTTCAGTCCTGCATTTATAAACTGATTATTTTGTATTATTCTTCCTGTGTATAATAATGCATAAGCTTGTGTATTACCCCAGGCGTGCCATATATTTTTCCAGCTTAAAAATGCATAATGCGGAAACTTATCCTTATCGCCATACTGAGCTGCAATTAACGAGTTGCCTAGTCTTAAAAGCAGATCGTAAACTACCGATGATTTATTAACCTGGTAATAATTGGTTAAGCTAGTCATAATGAGTGCAATTTGATCGGCTCCCTGATCGGCAATCCACGATGGAATTTCAATACCATCAATTATAATTGTACTGTAATTTGAAATAAAAATTTGATCAATTTTATTTATCAGATCTTCTATTATAGGTATTGTTTGTGTTTTTAGGCTGTCCAATTCAGGTGAATCCAGCAGGTTTAATTCAGAAAATGCCCAAAACGCCCTCCATGACCAAAAATTAGGTATTGGTAAACTATTTGTATGAGTTGTGTTTATTGATTCATCAGGGAACATGAAATTATAAAAATAACCGTTATTGGCTTTCATATACAATAAAAAGCGGGTAAATGATTTTATCTTGTTAAGAATTTCCTGATCGGGGGAATTTTTGTATTGGCGACAGTAAAAAATTAACGTCCGTGCTACATCATCGACACAGGTAAATCCTTCATCATCATCAGCAACTAACTGATAATCCGGGGCGTCACAGTATATCCAAATAGTGCCTAAATGAGTATTGTTTATTTCGATTTCCTGGTATAAATGTTCCAGATGTGATGTATTTAATAAGGAATCATTTGATGAGGGGACATTATTTTTTGAGCATGAACTTAACAATGTTAAGAATAACAATATGTATTTAAAATTCAGCATAAGTTTTTACTTTTTTAATAATTCGATTAAAAGAGTATTGATATTGACAGTAGCAAAACTGGTTGCACTATCTGACATAGCATAGGGGATTACCAGGTTGTCGGCATGTTGTAAAATTCCACATGTGTAAACAACATTAGGTACATATCCTTCACGTTCTTCATTGTTTGGAGAAATTAACGGCTTATCCAATGTAGCAAGAACTTTTTCCGGGTTATTCAAATCAAGCAAAGTGGCACTTATCACGTATTTTCTTAATGGTCCCACAGCATGAGTAAGCAATAACCATCCGGCTGAAGTTTTAACTGGGCTGCCACAATTTCCCAATTGAATAAATTCCCATTCTTTTTCGGGTTTTTGTATAATCTTATACGTATCCCAGTAATATAAATCATCAGAGTACATAATTGATATACATTCGCCTCCCTGCCTGCCTATCATTGCATATTTCCCGTTTATCTTTTCAGGGAAAAGGGCCATTCCTTTATCAGATACAGCATCACCATGAAGTGCCCGAACCCTAAATGAATTGAAATCTTCAGTTTCTATTATCTGAGGTTGTATATTTTTACCATTATAAGCCGTATAAGTTCCTATATATTTTGTTTCATTTTTATCAGAAAATTTCACGAACCGAACATCTTCCATCCCCATAGATTCTGCTTTTGAAGAAGGAAAAATAACCCGGCTGTTTAATGGTGTTTCTTTATCGAAAATGATATCATAATTAGTGTCAAATATTTCTTCCAGTGCTTCCTGTGTTGAAACTAAATTTATTTCAGTATCATTTGAAAGATTTGTAATTAAATTAAATGCTTCATTTTTAGAAAATTGATCCGGAAGTTTTTCTAAAACCAAGGAGTGAAATTCATCATAAAATTTAGATGTTTGTACAATAAAATTTTTCGAATATTTCGGATTGTCAATTTTTTTTGCGTCAGAAAGTTTTGGAGATAAAGTGTCTAAAGTAATATTACCATTTTTTGAAAGAATTCCTGTTCTGAATTCAATCGATGATATATGCCCTTCGCCTGTGGCTCTCAGGCTCATAACAAAACGCAGTTCGCTATCCTTTAACCCGCTTTGATCGGGATGAACAACGATTGAAGGATTAAATAATGCTGCTGCCTCAATAGAATATTCTTTTGTAAAATATGCTCCCAGCAATAGTTTTCTGGAATCAGAAAGGTTTTCCGGCGAAGGTACATATTGTTCAATCCTACTATAATTTGCTATTATATTCTCCTTGAAACTATAATGTCTGTTTTCGAATTCAATAAAGATTTGATTTAGTGTTTCTTCTGCTTTCTTTTCATCTAACTCAAGTACTTTAGAAACAATATGATCAATTCGATATTTACCGTTTAAATGTAAAAATAAAGGAATAACCCGTGCAGGGTTTGCATTAATTTTGATATTTAGCCTGTTTACATTAATCATTAGTATAAACTTATTTAATATTATCCTTTTATTCCAGAAGAAGCCATGCTTCTAATAAAATGTTTTTGAAAAATTGCGTAGGTAATAATAATGGGTAAAGCCAGTAAAACAGCTGATGCCAGTTTTACACCCAATTGAGCATCAGATCTTCCACCCACAGCGAATAATGTGACCAGTTGTGGCATTGTCATTAGGTTTTCATCGCGTATTACTATCAATGGCCATAAGACATCATTCCAGGAAGCCATAAATGTTAATATTCCAACCGTAATTATTGTGGGAATAATATTGGGCCATAAAACCTGGAAAACAATCCTGGCTTCACCACAGCCGTCAACGCGGGCAGCATCAATTAAATCGTTCGGGATGCTTTTAAAGGCCTGCCTGAACATGATAATGGCAAATGCACTGTTTAATGCAGGAACAATAAGAGCCGTAAAAGTATCTACCCACTTAAATTTAACCATTAATATATAATTGGGGATAAGTGTTATCTGAAAGGGCAGGGTCATGGTAAAAATGATAATAAAAAAAAGTAAATCACGACCCTTAAATTTTAATTTGGCCAGTGAATACCCAATCATAGACCCAAATATTATAACTCCAAATGTTGAACACCCGGCCACAAATAAACTATTTAACAAAGATTTCCATATAGGAATTTTCTGAAACATTACCAGGTAATTTTTAAAAGTAATTTCGCGGGGCAATAGGGTGAATTCACCGATTTGTGATTCAGGGGTTAAAGATGCAATAATCATCCAGTAGAATGGATAAATAAACGATATTGTTGCAGCAATAAGCAAGATATATAATATAAGTTTTCTAACTTTCATACGTTTAATCTTCGTTTTCAATAGTATATTTTTGAATAACCACCACAAGCATTATTATCATGGCAAAAAACACACCGAGTGTTGCAGAATATCCCATGTGATAATATTCAAATGCTTGCTTGTATATGTAAAGCATAGCTGACAGTGTGCTGTTTAAAGGACCTCCGCCGGTCATTATATAAGGTTCTATAAACAGGCTAAATCCTCCGATAGTTGATAAAATAGTTACCATGAAAATGGTGGGGTTAATAGAAGGCAAGGTAATGTACCTGAATTTTTGCCATGAGCTGGCTCCTTCAACATCGGCTGCTTCATAGTACATTGCAGGAACTGTTTGTAATCCTATTAAAAATAAAATTACATACAGGCCAACATTTTTCCATGTAGCCATAAATGCTATTGAAGTCATTGCCAGATTTTGGTTTGATAACCAACCTACTTTGCCGGCACCAATATTTATAAGTATTCTGTTTAAAAGACCTGAATCATAAGCATATAATTGCTGCCATAACATGGTGACAACTACGCCCGAAATAACTACAGGTAGAAAAAAAGCTGCTCTGAAAAATCCCCGCATAAATATCTTTTTATTAAGCAAATATGCCAGAGCCAGAGCAACAATTATTTGTAAGGGAATGTGTACGAGTAAAAATACAATGGTATTGATAATAGCTTTCCAGAACAACCTGTCCTGAAAGAGCCTTATAAAATTATCGAAACCTACAAATTCCGGTGATGAGATAATATTCCACTTATGGAATGTCAGGATTAAAGAAAAAACTACAGGAAATACAATAAACAGTGTTAAATGGATCAGGTATGGCGAAACCATTAAATAAGGTAATATTCTGTTTTTGAATCCTTTTTTTCTCATACTACATTATTTTATCAATTTAAACCGAATCTTACACTTTTTGCGGTTTTGCTTTATCATGTCGTTTATTTTACTCTTAATAAAACGTTTACAGCCTTTTCAGCATCGTTAATAGCCTTTTCAGGACTTTTCAAGTTGTATAATACACAAGCTTCATATTCCTGTGAGATAATATCCAAAACTTCGGTTATTACTTCACAATTGTCAATACCTTTTACATGCTTTGCCTGTTGTGCAAAAACTTTGAGTTTAGGATTATCTCTGAAAAAATCCTGATATGCAGCAATTGTGTCAATCCCACTTCTTCTTGGCAGTTGATTTGACAATGCCAGGAACAATGAATCTCCACGGGTATCAACCATCGTTTTAATAAAATCAAAAGCTAATTGTGGATTCTCACAAGTGTTAAAAATGACTATCGATTTAGGATCTCCATAAGTATATATTGGCCCTTCATGGTCATCGGGAACAGGGATATTGGTAAAATCATAATTCAGCTCTTTTGGTTTGAATTTTTCAAGATATTTAATTTCCCATGGGCCGGTAAACTTGGTAACCACCTGTCGGCTTATAAATTTGTCTTGCGTAGCCGCCTGCGGTTCTTTAGAAAAATAGTTGTTTTTGTATATGTCTTGCAAGAACTGAAATACCTTAATGGCATGTTTATTATTAAAAGCAGCCTTATTGTTTTCAATTAAAGGCATTCCATTTGATGCTGCCAGGTATAATGGATAAAAATTAAACAGCCTTTGATACCATATAGTTTTTACTGAAGTAATTCCCAGCCATTGATCAATATAACCATCACCATTATTGTCTTTTTTAAATTTTTCTGCTGCCTCCAAATATTTACTGTAAGTCAGCGGTCCTTCATCAATTCCCAAATCACTTTGCACAGAATGATTATACAAAGTCATTATGGGGTTTATTTTCCAGGGGATTTGATAAATATGCCCGTCGTTCGATGTGATTTCCTGTATTGTTGCAGAGTCACATCTTGTATATATAAATTCAATAAAACCCGGCAGAGTATCAAGTGGTACCAGAATATTTGCTTTTGCATAAAATTCTACTGAGCCCTGCCACATATTGGAATAAATATCTGATGTGGTTTTTCCTACAACGGCTGCAAGTATAATTTCTTCGCTTGATTGTCCTTCAGGAACAGGTTGATACTGAATTTTTTCATTTGGGTGCAGGGAATTCCAATTATCTACCAATATATTAGCGAATTTAATTTCACTATTGTTGCTAGACGACCAGTAATCAAGGGTAAAATCGTTATTTTTCTCTCTATTGGAACATGACGTGAAAATTACCAAAAGAAAGAGAAATATTCCATATTGCTTTATTTGCTTCATTTATTGTTATTGGGTTATTATATAATTACAAACACATAATGGAATGAATAAAAAATATTTTGTTTTTTCCTGGCAAAACTCCGTGTAACATATTGTATATTATCACGCAAAGGATTCGCAAAGAACCGCAAAGAATACTGTCGGAGACAGGAGAAATTCTATGAATTTTTCGGGTTAAATAAGTTCCCCCCGCCGGAGCGGGGGGAACTACATTTTTTAATCTATGAAAAATTAAAAACCTATGGTTTTTCTAAATCGTATATACTTGTAATCTGCGTAGCAGTAAGTACTGTATTGTACATTCTTACTTCATCAAGAATTCCGTAGAAATATCCACCCCATGCAAGAGGTATAATATGATCAGTATCATAATTATCTGTTGTAGCAGCATACTTACTTGAACCAACTCCAAATGTTAGATCATGGCCGGTAACAGTTACTAAATCACCTGGACTAGGATGTGTTTCCCCCACCTTAACACCATTAATGTAAAATTTTGTTTCTCCTCCTCCAAAAGTTACGGCAAGGTGATACCAAGTATCTATTTTTACTTCAGTTGCTGCATCAAAATTATAAATAGCATCAGCTGCTCCGGTAAAAAATGGATAGTTTAGTGTTTGAAGTTGAAATTTATACCCATGCCATGAATGTAATCCTATGAAACGATTGTTTTCAAGCGTATCAGCCGCATTTACCCATAGTGCAATAGTAATTTGTGCAGGGTTTAACGAGGTATTATAAGGAACCGTAATTTTTGCTCCTTCATTAAATGCAATAGCTTTACCTGTATTTCCATACCGGTCGGTTGCCCATGTTGGAACGCCTGAACCAAAACCAGTTTCTGTTCCAAAAGTACCATCATATCCATTGTCGGAGTAATCTTTAACTGTTGTTCCTGTACCATCGTCAAAAGCCCAATGGCCAATTAAAGCATCCGGTGCAATAGGAGAAATTTCCGCAGCTTCATATACCGTTATTGCTGCTTCCAGTGCAGTAACACTATTGTCAACCTCGGTTTGAGTAGCGAGAGGATTAAGTTCAACTACTTTAGCAAGGTCAATAACATCTTGCAAAACGTCCTGAGAACCAATAGTATATTGGCCATTTGCAGTTCCTTCTTCGGTAGAAGAAATTAGGTTTTCAGCTTCAGTGATTTTTGCCGATAGTGCTGTTTTGTCAACGGGATCATCATCATCATCATCACTACAAGCTGGTACAAAAGCAATACTAATTACAAGGAATAGTACCGCTAATAATTTAGCATAATTTGTTTTTAGATTTTTCATTTGTTTATAAAATTTAGTTAATAAAAAAAATAATTAATAAAATATTAAATTTCAGAATTTGCATCAATTTCACTTTGTGGAATTGGAAAATACCTGTGATCTTCATAATTAAAATTTGTATTGCTTAATGCCTGTTCAGCCACATTTTTACCATAACGCATTAGATCGTAAAAACGATGGAACTCAAAACCGAGTTCTACTCTTCTTTCATGGTAAATAGCAGTTCTTAAATAGCTTGTATTCGAATTAGTAATATCGGGTAATAATTGATCAGGAATTGTTCCGGTATATCTGTCTAATTCTGTATCATACAAATAACACTCTCTTGCTCTTTTACGAACATCGTTTAAAGGTATTAATGCTTCGTCACCACGGTTAAGTTCATTAAGTGCTTCGGCCTGAATTAATAATATTTCGACAAACCTCATAAAGGTGTAATTCAGATTCCCGTCACCAATAGGCACTTCAGATGTAGGTTGTACATGTTTCTTTTGTAAATAACCGGTAGCAACAGACCATGCAGGGTTAAATGGTTCTCCATTAACCCAATTTTGTCCTTCTCTTCCCACGGTATAATCCAGGCGAGGGTCATAAACACTATCTACAGGAGTAATTTCAAACTCATCGATAAAATTTTGAGTTGGAGCGTTAAATGAATAGCCCTTGGGCTTAGGAGAAAAATATTGATTAAGGTAAGACCCTAAAAATGGTGATTGACTTTCTAAATGTTGGATTTCGAAAATTGACTCTGAATTGTTTTTATCCAATACATTAAAATTATGGCTGTAAACCGGCATTAAGGAATAGATACCTAATTGTTCAACAGCATTAGCATTTTCTAAAGCAAGTTCCCATTTTTCCTGAAACAAATATACTTTTGCTAATAATCCCAGTGCAGCTCCCTTAGTAGCTCTGCCAAGATCGTTATTATCGTAACTTACAGGTAATGCAGAACTTGCGTCTGTTAAGTCTAGTTCCATTTGGGCATATATTGTTTCAACAGAAGAAACAGGTATATTTAAATCCTCAACGTTTGTAATGCTTGTT
This sequence comes from Bacteroidales bacterium, assembly GCA_030611105.1. Lineage (GTDB taxonomy): Bacteria > Bacteroidota > Bacteroidia > Bacteroidales > UBA12077 > UBA12077. The sequence goes on along the minus strand of JAUWQL010000008.1, from coordinate 15,729 downwards.
GTTTTTAATGGTATTGCCCCAAAAATATTGCTTAGATGAAAATAGTAATAAGCTCTCAAGAATTTAGCTTCAGCAATAATACGTTGTTTTAATTCTTCATCCATATCAATATCGGGCACGTAAGAAGTAACATTGTTTGCCCTTATAATTCCTTCGTAGTAATGTCTCCATATAGCCTCTATTTCTCCGTTATCCGGATTAACAGCAAAATCATTAATATAAGTAATATCACTTCTGTCTCCGGCATCTCCTCCTTTAAGGGCATCATCGGAAGCCACATCTCCGAATACCCATAAATTATTTGCTGTAGTTGTAAACGAACATATTTGATAAGTGCTGTTTATGGCAAGAATCGCGTGTTCTTCTGTTTGATAAAAAGTTGTATTAGTATATTCTCCCTGCAATTCAACATCCAGCATGTTATCGCAACTACTAAACGAAATGAATAAACAAGATATTAACCCGTATATGTATTTTGATTTCATCTGTTTGTATTTTTTAAGTTATTTATTTTGTATTAGTTATTTGCTAGTTATATCTGTAATTATGCTTTTTTTGTTACCTGCCTGCCGCAGGCTGGCTCGCTCCCACGAATCCAGAACACAACCCGCTCGTGAACCTCCATGCCTTAATTCTTAAATGCCAGAATGCATGGGATTAGTATAATCATCTTTGTTTGTGCGATGTAAATTGCATAGAGGTCTCATAATCATTGTTTTTTAAAATGTTAGTTGTACACCAAAACTTATAGTAAAAGCTGCCGGATATGTACCCCAATCTATTCCTGTTACACGAAAAGCTTCACTACTATGCAAGGTATTATCGCTGGTTGTTAACTCGGGATCTAATCCCGGATATTTAGTCAAAGTATATAGATTTGTACCTGAACAGTAAATTCTTAGTTTAGTTAAAGATAATTTTCTCAGTATGTTATCGGAAAAATTATAGCCAATTTGAACATTCTTTAATTTTATATATGAAGCATCCTCTAAAAAACGAGATGATGGTCTTGCATTATTTGATTTAGCCTCCCAGGAGGCTCGTGGTTGTGTGGTACTTGTTCCTTCGCCTGTCCATCGTTCATCATAATAATCTTGTGTAAGATTAAACGGGCGGTAAAAGCCTTCTATATCCGTTGCTATTTGGTAATATATTTTATGCCCATATGCTCCTGCTATAAACATAGAAAAATCGAATTGTTTATAATTTAACCCCATGTTTATCCCTGCCGTTATTTTAGGGATAGCGCTTCCTAAATGTGTTCTGTCTTCACTGTCGATTATACCGTCATTGTTTTGGTCTTTAAATTTAACATCGCCCGGTTCAATATCATTTCCCTGAAAAGCGTGAGTTATAATTTCCATTTCGTTTTGGAATATGCCTTCCATTTCGTACAAATAAAATGACCCTATGGGATATCCTTTTTCGGTTTTGGTTGCATAAACACCATTGTCTATACGCCCGGCCAGAATAGGATTATCTAATTCCAGCATTTCATTATGAAGTAGTGCTCCATTGGCTTTAATAAAATATGAAAAATCATCTGAACTAAATTTTCGATATCCAATGGTTAATTCTAAACCTGTATTTAAGATTTTACCTGTATTTACAATCGGGGGATCGGCATAACCTGCCGAAGAAGGTATAGATACACCTAACAGCAAGTTGTCAGTTGTTTTATAATAATAATCTATACTTATGTCTAGTTTACGATTATAAAGAAACAAATCAGTACCAATGTCTATTTGATTACTTGTTTCCCATTGTACATATTCGTTTCCTAATTTATAAGTAGTATACCCTTCTTGAGGAGCGTATCCAAACGGATATTGATAGCCCGATTTAATGCGTTCCATATATGCAAAATCAGGAATTTCCTGATTTCCTACTTCTCCATAACTAAGTCTTAATTTCCACTGGTCTATAATATCGCTATCTTTAAAAAAGTCTTTGTCAATTCTCCATCCTAATGAAACTGAATAAAAGGTTCCCCATCTATTCTCTTCACTGAATCTCGAAGAACCGTCTCTTCTGATCAATCCGGATAAAAAATATTTTTCTTTCAAGTTATAATTAACTCTCGAAAAATATGAAAGCAGGTTATAAGTTACTTTACTTTCGTATGCAGTTTTTATGCCTAAACCATTTCCAAGATAAACAGATACAGGGTTTTGATCAGGAAAATCTCTATCATTTACTTCGGTAACTGCAAATTCATTATTAACACTTTCAATACCGAGTATGGCGTTAAAATTATGGATGTCATTTATAGTTTTGTTATAATTTAATACATTGCTCCACGTCCAGTTAAATGAAGAGTAATGTATTACATTTAAGGAATTGATATCATTTACTTTTCGACTGTCACTATTTCCCCAGGTTTTATTAAATCTTCGTTGTTTATATTCATTGTTATCTATTCCCAAAATGGAAACTAAATTTAAATCTTTGGTTAATTTGATTTTAGCATTAAAATCTCCGAAAGTGCTAAATGCTTTTTTAACATTATCGGTATTTTCTAAAAGCCCCACAGGGTTGTATCCATCACCCATTAAAGCAGGATAGTCAGGTAAATCAACAAATTCACCTTCATCATCATATATTGGAATCATTGGATTTCTGAAAAAAGCATAACGAACGGCACTTCCACCGTTTCCGCCATAACCATCTCCCGAACTTCCGACAATATTTGTTGTTGATTTTGTTATATTAATATTAGTACCAACAATTAACCAATCCTTAACATCAGAAGTAATGCTAATTTTTCCTGTTAGTTTTTCATAATCACTTCCTATCAATATTCCTTCCTGTCCGAAATAGCTTCCCGAAATATTATATTGAGTTTTTTCGTTGCCCCCGCTTATTCCCAAATAGTAATTACCTATAATAGCTGTTCTAAAAATAGATTCCAAATGGTTAATATTCGGGGTGCTATTAAGAATATCATCTGTTATTTTATCACGCCATAATTCCGGATTATCAGGAATACTATTATTAAAATAGTCTGCTGCTTCATTAAATAATTCTGCATATTCATATTTGTCACACATTTCAGTTAATTTACCGTGCATTTGAACCCCTGTACTTGAATTAAAAGTTATTTTTGGGTCACCTTTTTTTGTTCCTTTAAAGGTTGTAATTAACACAACCCCGTTACTTGCTCTTGATCCGTATATTGCAGCCGAAGCGGCATCTTTTAGCACACTGATAGATTTTATATCTGAAACAGAAAGAGTATTCATTGCATCTTTAGTTGGTACGCCATCAACTATATATAGAGGAGAACCATCCCCTGTAACAGACCCAATGCCCCTTATTCGTACGGCTACACCTTCACCCGGGGCGCCTGTATTTTGGGTAATATTAACACCTGCGGCTAATCCTTGCATTGCCTGTGCAATATCAGGAACACTGATTTTAGTAATATCATCAATTTTTATTGTTGAGATAGCTCCCGTAACATCTGATTTTTTTTGTGATCCATAACCTATAACTACAATATCATCTAATGCAATAGCATCCATTTGCAGAACAACATTTATTTCACTTTGCCCGTTAACAGGGATTGAAACAGGCTTGTATCCAACGTATGAAAACACAAGGGTTATATTCGGATCACTTACTTCAAGGGTGTAATTCCCGTCAAAATCGGTTACTGTTCCAGTGGTTGTTCCTTTAATAATAATATTTACTCCTATCAGGGATTCTCCGGTTTCATCGCTTACCTTACCCGTAATAATAAATTCCTGTTGCGGAGAGCTTTTAGTTACTTTTTGGGAAGTTATAACAATATCTTTATTGACTATCGAATAAATCAGATCGGTATTTTCCAAAATAGAATTTAATATCTCTTCGATAGTTGCATTTGTAAAATCAACATCAACTTTATTAATAGTTTTGATATCGTTATTTTTGTAAAAAAAATCAAAATCACTTTGCTTTTCAATTTCTTTGAACACGTCAATTATCTCAACATTCTTCATCGATATTGTAATCAGAGTATTCTGCAAATAAGTACTTGCAGAGACTCTTAGTAAGCCGGCAAGAATAATAAAAATTATTATTTTCAATCTTAAAAAATAAACGACCCTGCCTTGAGAAACATTAGAATTTATCTTCTTTTCATTTTTCATCATGTGATTTATTTTAACTTTTTGTAACAATTACTTTTGTTTAATAGTTATAGATTTACCTTCTATTGAATATTCTATGGGAGTAGTTATATCTAAAAGTTTTAAAACATGTTCGATTGTTTTGTTTTGATCAACAATACAGGTATATCTATTATGTTTTAATTGGTTGCCATCCAGGCTTATCTCCAAATCATACCATCGTTCTAATTTTTTTGCGATCTTTTCAAACGTTTCGTTATTGAAGAATAACTCGCCATCTTTCCATGATGTATAATATTGTGTTATAACTTCATCAATTACCATAGTATTATTGTTTTTTGAAAAAGTTGCTTTATCGTTTGGCTTAAGTATATAGCCATCTTTTCCTAATTTTGATTTAATATTTTTACCTGTAATCTTAACAGTACCTGTGACTAAGGTCGTTTCAATTGTTTCGTCATCGGGATATGATGAAACATTAAATACTGTTCCTAAAATTTCTATCTTTAAAAGGGATGTTGTTACTATAAAAGGTTTATTTACATTATGTGCTACATCGAAAAAAGCCTCACCTTCTAAAAAAACCTCACGGTTCTTACCGGTAAAAACTTCAGGATATTTTAAGCTTGAACCTGAATTAATCCAGATTTTTGTTCCATCAGAAAGAATAACCTGAGTTTTTTCTCCATTTTTTGTAACCAATTCGGTATATTGAAAATGTTTACTATTTACTTTTTCAAATATAGAGTGTGTCAACCAGCTAATTCCAAAAATAAATATAAATACAGCGGCAACTTTTAATAGTCTCCGTGCAAAAGGGAATTTATTATTACTCTGTATATTGATTTTTCTTTTTACCTTTTCTCTTGCTGCATCAATATTAATTAAATCATATTCATTTAATGTTCCGGATTTATCCCATATTTTTTTCACATTATCAAAATATGCTTTGTTTTCATTGTTTGAAGAAATCCATTTATCGAATATTTTTTTTTCTTCAGGAGTAGCTTCATCTGCTAAAATATTAGCAATAACTTCCCACTTGAAATGTTTAAAATTCTTTTCCATATTATGTTATTATATATGTTATGACAACTAGAGATATATTTAGGCCTATTTATTTTTCAAAAAAATAATTTGAATATTAATAGTAAAGGGAGGTAGTCCTGCAGGTCGTGTCGAAGAATTTTTAGGGCTTTCCCTATTTGAACCTTCACAGTTTTGATCGAAATACTAAGATTTTCAGCAATTTCTTTATGTTTTAATCCCTTAAAACGACTTAGTTTAAAAATGATTTTACATTTTTTAGGTAATGATTCAATCGAATTATATATTCTTAAGTTTAATTCTTCCTCAACAAGAATGTCGTTGTTAAATTCATCAGTTTTACAATAATTTATTTGTTTTTTATAATTATCTCTTATTTTTAGATGTTTTAAATGGTTTAAACAACTGTTATTAACCGATTGAAAAAGATAAGATTTTAAAGAAGTATTAATATTTAATTGTTCTCTTTTTTCCCATATTTTAATAAAAAGTTCTTGTACAATATCTTCTGCAACATCAATATTTTCGACATATTTATTTGCAAAAATGCATAAACTCGTGTAATATGTATTAAAGATATAATCAATAGCTTCTTCGTTTCCTTTCTTTATTTTTTTAAATATATTTGATGCTAAATGAATCACATTAAAAAGTTAAAATCAATTAATAATTTGAAAATTAGAACATATAAATATTCATAATTTTTCTGTAAAAAAATTATATTTATGGTGTTTTTACAGAAAAACAATAAAAATAATAAATTTTATTATCAATTAAATATAATTTAGTATATTCTTAAATCCGCAACAGAACATTTAAAAAGCTGATCGCCAAGGCCTTACTTGCACTTCTTTATTTTTCTAAAATCTCTGATTATAAAAGAGTGAAGCCTTGACTTGCGGATTTTAGGTATATTGTAAAAAAATAATTACACTTTAAGTGTTTAGCAAGTTTGTTAACGGGTTGACAGTAAGGCTATTAATTTGAGGTATTATATGAAATTAACCCCGGCAGTTATCGGGGGAGCACCTTGTTAGACTAAGCACACATTATAAATTAAAATATTTTTCTTATGCTTTTTTATTTTCTGTCCAAACCAAAGCACTTGCACCAAGAATTGCAGCTTTGCCACCTTTAAGCTGAGAGGGCAAAATTTGAACTTTATTTTTATAAATGTTAAAAAGATTGGCTTCCATTGATTCTTTCACCGGTTTTAATAGTAAATCTTCAGCATTAGCAAGGCCGCCAAAAAGAAAAATAGCTTCAGGGCTGGTATGTGCAACAGAATTTGCCAAAGCTTTTCCAAGAATTTTTGCAGTAAAATTAAATGCTTCTAATGATATTATATCTCCTTTTTTTGCAGACTCATAAATTAATTTTGAACTAATCTTTGAATTATTAACATCTCTTAAAACACTTGCTTTATTAGTTTTTGATAGTAATTCTATAACAGATCGTTTTATTCCACTGGCCGAAGCATAAGTTTCTAAACAACCTTTTCGTCCACAGCCACACAATCTCCCGTTTTCTACAACAATTGTATGCCCGATTTCTCCGGCAAAACCATCATGTCCACAAATAAGTTTTCCATTAGAAACAATACCACTTCCTAAACCTGTTCCAAGAGTTATAAAAAGAAAATCTTTCATGTTTTTAGCACCACCATATAGCATTTCTCCTAATGCTGCTGCATTGGCGTCATTTGTTAACCATACCGGAACATTCAGTTTTTCTTGCATCATTTTGGCTAGTGGAATAATTCCTTTCCATTTTAAGTTTGGTGCATTTTCGATAGTTCCTTTATAAAAATTTGCATTTGGAGCTCCTATACCAATACCTTTTAGCTGATATTCTTTGTTTATTTTATTAAATAAAACATTTAATTTATTTGATAGTTCGTCAACAAAATGATTAACTTTTTTATACCTTTTTGTAAATAGTGATGCTTTTTGTAAGATATTTCCTTGTTTATCAACAATACCAATAATTGTATTGGTGCCACCAATATCTATACCTATTGCAATTTTTTTCATCTATCTATAATTTTTTTCGTTAATCTCAACACGTAAGATACTTATATTTTATAAGTATATCATTCTGGCATGCACATTAAAAAAAAGCCCGCAATTCGCGAGCTTTTTTTAATTCAATTTATTTATGGAGTAATAGATCCTGCTCCTGTAATAAAGTTAAGTTCAATAGTGTGAGAACCGGCAGTTATATCAATTCTTTCTTGATCACCACCATCAGCACGGAATTCAATAACACTATCAAAAATCATAAATTCTACGTGCCACCAATCAGCAAAATAAGGATGAGCAGCATACATTCTAAGTTCGCCATCAAGCAAATCTTTAGTTATTGTAAGATTTGGGTCGCCAACTGTAAATATGTTTCCTGCAACGGCCTGATCCCAGCCTCCAACACAGTCGCCAATAAGGTAAACAGTTGGATCAACAACTGAAATTTTCTCTTCTTCTAAATCAACAACAACCATGTAGTATCCGGTTGTAGTTACTGTTAAGTTGGTTTCACCTATGGTATATTCACCACCACCTAAGTCGGTATCAAATCCAAACTCATCACCACCCCAGGTATCATCAGGACGGAATTTAAATTCTAATTCTTCTGTTATCCAAACAATTTTCCAGAATAACTGTGGATTGCCATATACAGCAACCATTGGTAAATTAGTATCCCAATCACTAACTCCTACACCAATCATAAAAAGTTCTTCAAAATATTCCGGTGGAGGTTCAACATCAGCTGTTTTAGTTAAAGCAGAAGAAAAACCGGCTTCATCAGTCCATGCTAAAGCAACAGTGTACATGCCTTCCTGGGCTAAAGTTAATGCGTAGTTTCCACCACCATTAACCATAGTAGTAGTTAAATTTGGTAAAGTACCGCTAAGAACACCACCAAAATTAGTGTTTGCAGCGTAATCGTCCATAACAACTTTCCAACTTCCAACCTGGCGGAATTTGAATTCACCTTCTCTCATTTCAATGTCTGCAGTTTCCCAACTCATTGCATCTTTTGACCATGTACCAGGAGTAAGTACTATATCACTACCCCAATCGCCTACAGCCATACCAATAATACCCCAATTCATTGCCGGAGCAATAAAATAAGTATTAGAGCTTACATCAATACAAAAGTAATAAAGCCCATCAGTAGGAACAGTAAATACGCCGGAAGTTCCAAGAGTTCCTCTTTGAATAAGGGCATCATCTACTACATTAGTTGCAGGGCCATAAGTAGTTTCTACTGCACCAGTTACAATTACTACGTTAAAACCATCACCTGCTGCAGATACCGAAATGTATTTTACAAACATTCCATCTCTTAATGCTTCAGTTACGTCATCCTCTCCATTCTCCATCTTTCCATTTATACCTAACTCTGTATAAGAAGTAGAGTTTCCTAAAACATAAGTACCATCTTCTACCGGAGTAGGTTTAGGATCATCATCATCGTCATTACACGAAGTGATTGTAATCATTAATGCCAATAAAATGAGCCATGAAAGGTTCATTAAACTTCTAAATTTTGATTTTTTCATCTTGTTAAATTTTTAATTAATAATTAAGTTAAAACTTTATTAAATTAGACATGTAATTTTTTTATTTTGTGTAATAAAACTACACACTCCTAAGCTTCTTAAAATAAATTTATTAAGGAGGAATTAATCGAAGAATAAACTTCGTTTTATCTTTTTTTATTAGTGTTTTTTTCATACTATTATTATCATTCCCCAATATTTTAAATAGGGTATTTTAAATTCACAAACGCCACCCGAAATTTCGAATTCCAATTCTTCCTGTACACCGTCATGCCAATCGGGAGAAACATAAACAACTTTTGTAACATGGGTTTCGGGAATGTTTATGGTAAAATTCAAAAACTCATCAGGGGCAGTTAATGTACCATAATTATCTTGCCATTTTAATGAATTTATACCTGCAAAATTTAGTAAATGATATACTTCTATATTGTTAACTGATTTTTTAAATGCAGCTATATTTCCTGTTGCAGCCGGCCAATCATTTATCCCCACTTCATTGCTGGTAATACCTGTATTAAATGATAATTCACCCCCGTCTCGCAATAAGTTCTGATACCCTGTCAGAATATCATAGTATTCTACTAGTTGTTTAGTAAGACTGTAAGTCATTGACAAATTATTGCTTGGAAAATATTCTTTTCCCAGCATGTGTTCTCCCAATTCAAGATGAGCTCCACCGAATGACATAATCACTGCATCGGCCATCAAAACGGCTGCTTCATTAAATTCACCGGTATTATCTGCCAGATTATAATTAACGTAAGCTGCAAGTACTGTATTAAGATAATTATTTGACGAATTGTTATTTTCAATAATAATTTCGGCTAAATGATTATAGGTATTATTTGGTTCCCAAACTTCCGTGTAAACAAAATTGACCGGAGTTTCCAGTATTTCAGATTGGCCATAATTGTTTACTGCATTCATGACCATATTTTTATCGGGGAATACTGATTTTAAATTTATCAGAAAGGGAGTAAAAGTTGTTTTTAAAGAAACAGGATTACCGCTGTAATTGTAAACCGAACCTCTGTCACCAAGTTGATCCAGATGCCATCCATCAAAATCAAGATGCTCGTATATTTGTCCTGTTTTTTGGAAAATATAATTTTGCCAGTTTGTATTCGCAGGGTTCAACAAATAAATATCACTTAATGCCCAATTATCATCTAAATCAAGTTTATTTATATTTTGATGATTTGCATCGTTAAAAATCATCCATTCCTCCGAAACACCATCGGAGGCAAAATCTCCCCATGCACCATACAACAAATTGTAACTCATTGATGCAATATTTCTTGCTTTTGCTTCCTGTATATAATTGTTAACAGTATTGAATGAAATATCTCTGCCGGCAATATCCTGCCAACTTGAAGCAGGGCTGCTGCCGTCCATTTTTAATGGAAAATGATGCTTGTTATGCCAATCATAAAACTGCAATCCATTAATATGAAATCGCTTTAAGTAATCTAAATTACTTTCTATTTCAGAGGCAGAAATATCAGAAGAGAAAACAGATAAAAATCCATACCTGGGAAATTTGGTCCAGTCAGAAGAAACATCTACTGCAGTTGAGGCAAAAAAAACAGGCTCATCATTTTCTAAAAATATAAATTCCACCATATAAGCTTTGAAGTCATCAGATGGAGGTTGCCATTGAATGTTCAAATTATTTCCGCTTACTATAAATATTTCTTCATCAATTACTTCGGTTAAATATTTATACCTTACCTCTACCTCACCTGAAAAACTACTTTTTAATGAAAGGCTGATATAAACCTCTTCTCCCGGTAAGTATCTGCTTTTGTCCGTTGATATTTCACTCCCTGAGTAAATAAGCGGATTAATATCATCCTCTTTGTTACATGAAAACATGAAAGCCACGACTAATGTTATTAATAGTAATATTTTATTCAAATTTTTCATTTATGTTGCTTAATAAAAATAACATTCAAATATTAACCAATGATCAAATAGGCTATATAGACCGAAATTAATCCGGTTAAACCTTGAATCAGGCTGGCAACAGTATGTGTTTTGTAAGCTGTTTTTATATCCATATTACTAAATTGAGATACCACCCAGAAATAGCTGTCATTAGCATGTGATACGGTCATAGCACCTACTCCCATAGCCATTACCATCAATGCTTTTCCCGTTTCTGAATCAAATCCTAATGTTGGTAAAATCGGGAACAGAATAGCAGATGTAGTTATAATTGCCACGGTTGAAGAACCCTGAGCCGTTTTTAATACAGCCGCAATTATAAAAGGGAGAAAAATGCCCAAATTTTTGGTAGCTATACCCTCACTAAGATAATCTTGTAGTGGCAAGAAACTAATAACAGCACCTAAAGCGCCGCCTACTCCTGTAATGACCAATATCGTAGCTGCATTTTTGAGTCCTTCGCCCATCCAGTCATTCAATGTTGTTTTATTAAATTTAGGCATAAGAAAGAATGCGAATGCTAAGCCAATTAATAGTGCATTTACAGGAGTACCCAAAAAGGTTAAAATATCAGTAATAACCTGATTATGTATAAATCGACTAATAATATTGGTTGTAGTTCCAAGAGCCATTAACAGGATCGGGATTAAAATGGGAGCCAATGATGCTCTCAAAGTCGGCAATTTAATATCAATGTTAGTTTCGTCAAATGATTCCAGTTTTTCAATATCTCCTGTAAAAGGATATTTTTTTGCCAGAAAATTAGCGAAAATGTTACCTGAAACTACGACCGGTACTGCAATGATCATTCCCATTATGATGATTAAAAGTAAATTGTCCATGTGTAAATTGGCAGCGGCTGCTATTGGACCGGGAGTAGGAGGTATAAGTACGTGAGGTGCATAAAGTCCGGTGGAGAGGGCAATTGCTAAAGGTACAATTGATTTTCGTGTTTTTTTTGACAGTGATTTGTTGAGTGATGATAGTATAACAAAGGCGGAATCGCAAAACACGGGTATGGATACAATGTATCCGATAATACTTAATGCCGTTGTTGGTCTTTTTTCTGTAACCAATCTTATAATCGCTTGCGAGATAGTTGTTGTAGCCCGTGATTTTTCCAAAATCACGCCAATTAACGTACCTGCAATAATGATAATACCTATGCTTTTTAGTATGTTACCAAATCCGGTGGTAATGATGTCGCTTATCTTATTAAGTGGTATTCCTGCACAAAAGGCAATAAAAAAGGTAGCTATAAGTAAAGCCAAAAAGGGATGAAGGTTGAATTTAGAAGTTGTTATAATAATAAAAACAATAGCGGCAAATAATATGAGGAGAATACTAAACATTATATAAGGTTTTTATTGATTAAATAAAGCCTCATTACTCGCTCAGCAGTTTCTTCAAGTAATAGAGATGCATTAGCAATTGCTTCATCAAGAAGCATAGGTTTATTTATTATTGAAAAGATGCTCGAAATACCTTTATTATATAATACTTCTGCCCCTTCTCCAATAGACCCAGCCAAACAAATAACAGGTTTATCAAATTTTTTAGCAACTTGTGCCACACCAAATGGTGTTTTGCCAAATTGTGTTTGAAAATCAACCTTTCCTTCAGCTGTAAAAATAAGGTCAGCTTGTTTTATATAATTATCCAGATTTAGAATATCTCTGATAATATCGAACCCCGGTTTTAGTTCGGCATTGAGAAAGGCCATTAAGCCTGCGCCTAAGCCTCCGGCAGCACCTGTCCCCGGTACATCAGATATATCTTTACCAATTTCTTGTTGAATAATATTTGCATAATGCGATAAATTTTCTTCGAGTAATTTAATCATTTCAGAATTTGCACCTTTTTGCCTCGCAAAAACAAATGAAGCTCCGTTTTTACCAAGCAAGGGATTTGTTACATCACAAGCTATTATAACCTGACATTCTGAAAGTCTATTATCCAGGTCAGATAGGTCTATTGTGGCTAATTGCTGTAAACCTCCTCCTCCTTTGTTAATTTGTTTTCCATTGGGGGTGAGTAATTTACCGCCCAAAGCTTCAATCATTCCTGCTCCACCATCGTTGGTGGCACTTCCTCCAATACCGATAATTAGTTTTTTGCAATCTTTATTTAGAGCATCGCGAATGAGTTCTCCGGTACCGTATGTTGTTGTTATCCAAGGATTCTTTTCTTTTGAAGATAACAGTTCCAAGCCAGAAACTTTTGACATTTCAATAATGGCAGTCTCCTTATCGCCCAATATTCCATATTCTGCATCTATTGATCTCATTAGTGGGTCGTGTGCTTTAACTTTTATTAAGCACCCATTTGTTGCATCAATAATAGATTGAACGAAGCCTTCACCACCGTCAGATAGTGGAATACTAGTTATGTTGGTATTAAATAATGTTTTTTTTATTCCTGATTCAATAAACTGACATACCTCAGTAGCGCTAAGACTTTCTTTAAACGAATCTGGGGCAATTAAAATATTCATGGTGTCAGTTTAACTTGTTCTGATAATTCAGTTTTTATTAATCTTTTAATTTCAAACTTATAGCTAAGCCTCCTCCCGGAGCTAAGACAAAAGTTTTTATTATTGTATTGTCAATTATCGTTGCTTCTATATTGATACTTGTAGGATTGTCATTCCAATGAGCATCTTGTCCATCTTTATAAATTACAGCTTCATATTCTTTACCGGCTTCAAGAAAATTGAAATCAATTGTAATAGAGCGTTGCTCTTCGTCAGTAATACTTCCTACAAACCAACTATTTGTTTCTCTCTCCTGCCGGGCAATAGTAACAAAATCACCTATCTCTCCATTTATTACTTTCGTTTGTTCCCAATCAACTCCTACATCCCGAATAAATTGAAACGCCGGTTGTCCTTCATAATTCTCAATTAAATCACAAGCCATCTGAATAGGACTATAAATGACCACATACAAGGCTAATTGATGTGCCAGGGTTGTGTTGATTTGATTATTTTCCTTATGCGGGCTTAATTTTATATTGAAAACACCAGGTGTAAAATCAATGGGGCCTGCCAGCATACGCGTAAAGGCTACAATAGATAAATGTTCCGGCGGATTACCTCCGTCTTTAGCCCAGGCATTAAATTCTTGTCCTCTTAATCCTTCTCTGGAAATCATATTTGGATAAGTCCTTCTTAGGCCTGTTGCTTTTATTGGCTCATGTGCATTAACTGCCACTTGATAAAATGCGGCTTTTATAACTGCATTATTATAATGATTTACCATCCATTGTCCGTGATGATATTCTCCTTTAGGGATAATTTTTCCGACATATCCTGATTTTACAGAATGAATTTCTAATGATTTCATTAAAGTATAAGCTGCATCCATCTGTGTTTCATATGTTCTTGGCGCTGAAGACGTTTCGTGATGCATAATTATTTCTACTCCTTTTTCTCTTCCATAACGCACTACTTCTTTTAAGTCGTAATCTGGATAAGGAGTAATAAAATCAAAAACACCTTCTCTGTCTTCAAAACCAATCCAATGCTCCCAACCCGTATTCCATCCTTCTATTAACAGGCCTTTAATGTTATTTTCAGAAGCAAAATCGATATATTTTTTTGCGTTTTCAGTAGTTGCTCCGTGCTTATTGCTACTTGTTTTTTTCTTAATAAAGCTTGACATATCTTGTGTAGCTTCAATATCCCAGGTAGAAATTCCTAAGTGCATTTCCCACCAAATACCCATATACTTCATTGGCGTAAACCAGGAAATATCTCCTATTTTATTAGGTTCATTAAGATTTACAATCAAATTAGATTCTATCAAATCTCCTGCTTTTTTTGCTATTTGTATAGTTCTCCACGGTGTTTTAAAAGGCAAAGTTCTTTTTACTTTATAACCTGTAATATCAGATCCTACCAGTTCGCTTTGCATTAACAGTTTATCTTTATCCACTTTAAGTGTCATTTCCGCATAGTTAATCAAACCGGCTTCATGAAAACTTAAATACAAACCATCATCTGTTTTCATGGTAACAGGCGTATTTACCGCATTTTCAGGAATATGTGTAGATTTTAAATTTGGATGGTTTCGTTTACTGATAGCATTTATTTCTGTAAATTTAGTAGTATTATACAGGTGCTCGTAAATATCCCAGTCGCCGGGAATCCACCAACAGGTATGATCTCCCGCAAGATTAAACTGAGAGTTTTCGTCTATTATAATTACTTCATCAAACCCTTCCTGCTCCGGAAATTCGTATCGAAAAGCCATACCATCATCATACGCCCTAAAATAGATATTTAGTATGCGGTTTGGAGCCACTATTTCCCGAAGATTTACGATAAGTTCATTATAGCAATTGGATACCTCTCTTTGTTCTCCCCAGGGCATTTCCCATGTTTCATCATAAGACTTAATATCGTTGCCAATAACATCAAATTCTTTAATCAGGGCAGGATGGTTTTGAAATTCAAATCCCATTGACGAAGTATCAATAACAATTGTCCCTTCGTGTTTTACTATGTAAACCGGCGTACCGTTTTGCTTAAGTTGAAATTCAACAAGAATGTTTTTTGATGGTGATGAAATTATTGTATTTGATGATTTTTCATGTTCAGAGCATCCACAAAAGTTAAGTGTTAATAAAATCAATAGTAGTAAATAGTAGTATTTTAGTTTCATTATTAATGATTTTTCTAAATCTGTTTAATTATTAATGTTTTTATACCCTTTAAGCCCGAAATAAACAATGTAGGCATAACAAATAATTGTTATTAAAAATGATGAGTGCAAGCCGATAGTGTCGGCTAATCCGCCCATAATTAGCGGAATTAATGCACCACCAACTATTGCCATAACCAATATTCCCGAGCCTTGGCTTGTATGTTTGCCAAGCCCGTTAATAGATAAAGAGAAAATTGTAGGGAACATTATAGAATTAAATAAACCAACAGCAATTAATGTCCACATTGCAAATTCGCCTTTTAATAAAACTGTTAGTGTTACTAACCCAAGGGCTGCAATTGCAAAAACTGCAAGAGTTTTGTTTGCTTTATTTTTACCAATTTTTACTGCA
>JAUWQL010000078.1 GCA_030611105.1 Bacteroidales bacterium | reverse complement strand
ACTATATTACAAATTTTAAGTATTGGCATCTTTGAAAAAGTGCCTGTAAATCAACTGTTTGGAGAAGATGAACGCACAGAAGAAACTACTTGTGATTGTAATCAGTTGACATTGTTTGATTTATAACCGGACAGTAGTGATTAAATATAAATTATAATGAAAAGAATTTTTATTGGATTGATATTATTATTTGCAGGATTTGTAAATATTAGTAGAGCTGATGAAGGAATGTGGATTCCTTTATTGATCGAGAAGTTTAATATTGAAGATATGCAAGAGAAAGGATTTAAACTTTCAGCGGAAGATATTTATAGTATTAATCAGGCTTGTATAAAGGATGCCATTGTTATTTTTGGTCGTGGATGTACGGGGGATCTTGTTTCAGATCAGGGCTTGTTATTAACGAATCATCATTGTGGTTATGGAGCTATACAAAAACACAGCTCTATTGAGCATGATTATTTAACAGATGGATTTTGGGCAATGAATAAAACACAGGAATTGCCAAACCCTGACTTAACGGTAAAATTTTTAAATCGAATTGAAGATGTTACTAATAAGGTTTTAGGAAATGTTGCTGAAAATCTCTCTGAAAAAGAAAGAGAAGCAATAATTGTAGCAAATATTGAAAAAATTAAAACTGAAGCAATAGGAGAAACTCACTTAATTGCCAGTGTTAAACCATTTTATTATGGAAATCAATATTATTTATTTGTATACGAAGAATATAAGGATATTCGTTTAGTTGGTGCACCTCCATCAGCAATTGGTAAATTTGGTGGTGATACTGATAATTGGATATGGCCGCGCCATACGGGCGATTTTTCAATTTTCAGAATTTATGCCGATAAGAATAATAACCCGGCAGAATATTCGCCTGATAATGTTCCATACAAGCCTAAAAAGTTTTTGCCGATTTCAATTAAAGGAATAAACGAAGGAGATTTTACATGGGTTTTAGGATACCCCGGAAGTACAATGCAATATATTACTTCTGATGCAATTAAATTAATAAAAGACGTAAGGAATCCTAATAGAATAATGCTAAGAGATAAACGCCTGGATGTGATGAATGCTTATATGGATAGGAATGATACAATACGCATAAAATATGCAAGCAAAAATGCTCGTGTAAGTAATTCGTGGAAAAGGTGGAAGGGTGAAATTATTGGATTGGAGCGATTAAATGCAATTGATAATAAAGTTGAATTTGAAGAAAAGTTTAATGAATGGGCATCTAATCATAATGAATATAAAAATGTTGTATCTGAATTAACTAATATCTATGGAAATATTGAAAAATATGTTGTTGCATATGATTATTACAGGGAAGCTATAATGGCTATCGAGATTGTAAATTTTGCAGCAAGATTTGACGACTTAATAAAAATGAAAGATACTGATATAGAAAAAGAATCACTGGATATAAAAATTGAAGAGACAAAGAAAAGAATGGAAGATTTTTACAAAGATTACATTCAATCGATCGACCAGGAAATTTTTAATGAGCTTCTACCAATGTACTATTCAAATGTTGATCAGGAGTTTCTTCCAGATTTGAGCGGATTAGGCCTCTCGGATAATTATTCTCAATTTATTGAATCATTATATAGTACTACTATTTTTAATAATAAAGATAAAATGCTTGAGCTTTTAAATTCAGGATCAGAAGATAATTTTAAAATTTTGGAGAATGATCCGGTTTATCAATTTTACAATGAATTTTATAAAGTGCATGAAAATCAAGTATTTCCGAAATATGATTCTTTGAGTTGCCGGGAAGAAAGTCTTTATAGAAATTACATGAAGGGTTTAATGGAAATGCAAAAGCATAAGGTTTTATTTCCTGATGCAAACTTCACTATGCGTGTATCTTATGGAGAAGTAAAAGGATCATACCCTCGTGATGGTGTCAGTTATCTTTATTATACAACATTAGATGGTGTAATTGAAAAAGACGATCCGAATATCTATGATTATGATGTTCCTGATAAATTAAAAGAGTTATATACATCAAAGGATTATGGGATGTATGAGGTAGATGGTACTGTTCCCGTTTGCTTTATTGCAACGAATCATACAACCGGAGGAAATTCAGGCAGCCCTGTTCTTGATGCAGATGGTAATTTAATAGGATTAAATTTTGATAGGGTTTGGGAAGGTATTATGAGTGATATGGTTTTTGATCCCGAACAAAGCAGGAATATTTCATTGGATATTCGTTATGTACTTTTTATAGTAGATAAATTTGCCGGGGCACAACATTTAATAAACGAAATGACAATCATAAAATAGTATAATGGCGCTTTTTGCGCCATTCTTTATTAAAAGTTTAAATGAGCCAAATTCAAGTTCGAATAAATGGGAGAGGAAATGCCTGGCCTGTAATGTTAGGTCAGAATCACCCTTTTTATGATCGCATGAACTATGAAGATTTAGCCAATGCATCATGTTCTATAATAAAGACTGCCGAAAAGCAAGCTATAAAACAAGATATTGAGTGGGATTTAATGATTGATGCCGGACATGGAGCAGTTCAATATTTGCTTAAAAATTGTAATCGAATTCCTGAAGCACTTTTTATAACACATCCACATATTGATCATACTCTTGGTATGGACTGGATAGTTCAAAGTTTTTATAAACTTAATAAAAAACCGTATTCTGTTTATGCAACAGCTTTATGTTGGGAGAAAGTAAAAGTGGCATTCCCGCATTTAGAAGAGATGGTAGAGTTTAAAGAATTAATTCCTTATCAAAAAAAAACTATCGATGAAGTATCGGGAGTTGAGTTGATTCCATATCCCGTTTATCATGGTAAAAGCGCTGAAGGTGCTACAATGCTGTTTTTTACAATTAATGAGGAAAAGAAACAAAAGAAAATTCTTTTTACTGGTGACATATTATGCCCTTTGCTCAGAGATGAGGATTATCATACTATTTCGAATATTGATTTATTAGTTGCAGATGCAAATAACCGTTATCCATATCCTGATTGTAATCATTGGAGTATACTAAAAGGTATTAACGATCAGACGTCTGAAATTTTAAGGAATTTCATTGATAAAAATACAATAAGACTATTATTGTATCCACACCTAAACCATCAAATCTCAAATAATTACTGCCGATGTTTCGATTATTTTCTGGATAAGGAAATGCATATTAATAATTTTCCGTTAACAATAAGTTTATTTGTTACAATGATAAAACCGAAAAAAACTGCTCTAATTCATTATAGCGGAAGCGAAGATGTAAAATATTATAGTGAAAAAGTATTAAATTCCTCAGAATTAATGTTATGGGTGAAAAATGCATTTTATAAATTAAATGCTGAAACTAGATTTCTGGTACCACATGTTAGTCAACATGTAGATTTTTTATAATCTTGAAAATCTGAATGTTAAGCAGTTACTCAAACTCAAAACATGACTTTTGTCATGTTTACTTCTAATAAATGTCATATTCTTCTGTATTTATGAATTCTATCTTTATTTCTGAAAACCAAATGGTTGAAAACGATTTGAGTGTTACTAAGATAACACTGTTATAGAAATAACAATAACTAAATAAAACTAGATCAAAATGCCAGAAATTAAAGAATTAGTTAAGGATTTAGCCGATAAGCACGGAAGAAACAGAGAGAGTTTACTTCCAATTTTGCAAGGCATCGTTACTGAAGAAAGATTTATTTCAGATGTTGCCATGGCAGAAGTTGCAAGAGAGTTAGATATGTCTGCTGCACTGGTTTACGGTACAGCTACTTTCTATTCTTTCTTAGATACTGAGCCACGTGGTAAGTATGTAATTCGCTTGTGCAAAACAATTACATGCGATATGAAAGGTAAAAGGCAAATTCTTAAAATTATAGAAGATTTGCTGAAAATAAATGTTGGTGAAACCACAAAAGATAAAAATTTTACTCTTTTGGAAACAAACTGTCTTGGTTGGTGCCATAAAGGCCCTGCAATGCTTATTAATGATGAAGCATTCACCGAACTTGATGAAGATAAAGTTACTGAAATAATCGGTGATTATATGAGAAATGTTTAATTATCAATTTGTTAAAGGAGATTATAATTATGCCAAATAAAAAATTAAAAAGAGTAGATATTATTTTCAGTGAAGACTGTGTTTATAAAGATGTTTTAACTGATGGTTTGAAAAAATCAAATGAAGCTATTCTTAAGGAAATCCTTGATTCAGGATTAAGAGGACGTGGAGGGGCTGGTTTTCCAACAGGTCTGAAATGGAAATTTACTTCACAGGAAACTGAAGAAGAAAAATATGTTGTTTGTAATGCCGATGAAGGTGAGCCGGGAACATTTAAAGATCGTGAAATTTTAACAAGAGTTCCATTAAAAGTATTCGGCGGAATGGCAATTTGTGCAAAGGTTATCGGCGCAAAACACGGATATATATATTTGCGAGGAGAATATCAGTTCTTGAGAGCTGATTTGGATAAAGCAATAGAAGAATTTCATGCTTATTTAAAAGAAATCGGATTTGATTTTCAAATTCATATATTAATGGGTTCCGGAGCTTATATCTGCGGAGAAGAAAGTGCTTTGTTTGAATCTATGGAAGGTAAACGAGGTGAGCCCAGAAATAAACCACCTTATCCAACCATATCTGGTTTCAGAAATAAACCAACTGTAATAAATAATGTTGAAACTTTGGTTTATGCATTTATGATTTGCAGAATAGGAGCAGGTAAATTTCAGGAATTAGGAACTACTGATTCAAGAGGATCTAAAGTATTTTCTATTTCAGGTGATACTCCTATTGCAGGAATTTACGAACTTGAATTAGGAATGTTACTGGAAGATTTCGTTGAGGAATTTGGTGATGGCGATACTAAAGCTGTGCAGGTGGGTGGAGCTTCAGGATTTTGTGTTCCAAGAAAAAAATTCAAGGATACAATAATTGGGTTTGAAGGTGTCCCTACAGGCGGTTCTATGATGCTTTTCAACAGTTCACGTTCAATGTATAATGTGTTGAAAAATTACGTTGAATTTTTCGAAGAAGAATCCTGCGGACAATGTACTCCTTGCCGTGTAGGTTGTCAACAACTTAAAAAAGGTATTGAAGCAATTAAGAAAGGCGAGAAATCTGCTCATTATCTTGATACTTTACAAAAACTGGCTGATACCATGAAAGTTACTTCTAAATGCGGTTTAGGTCAGTCAGTTGCTAATTCATTCTCTTCAATTGTTGATAACTTTAAAGAAGAAATGATTTACTAAATAAACTATTGATAGTAAAAAATAAAATAAAGATAAAAACATGGCTAATACAGTAAAATTAAAAATAGACGGAATCGATGTAAGTGTTGAGGCTGGTAAAACTGTTCTTGATGCTGCAAAGAAATTAAATATACATATTCCAACTCTTTGTTATCACGAAGATTTGTGTGTAGCCGGAAACTGTAGAGTATGTGTTGTTGAACAGGAAGGCGTTAAAAACCTTGTTGCTTCATGTGCAATGCCTGCTCAGGATGGAATGGTTATTCATACGAATACACATAAAGTAAGAAATGCACGCAGACACGTGGTTGAATTATTACTTTCAGAGCATAATGCTGATTGTACAAAATGTTATAAAAACACAAGATGTGAATTACAGGATTTGGCAGGTGAAATGGTAATTAACGAACATATGTTCCTTGATCTTGTACCGGATAAAAACTATACAATAGATAAGTTGTCACCTTCAATTATTAAAGATGATAGCAAATGTATTCGTTGTCAGCGTTGTGTAAGAACTTGTCAGGAATTACAGCATGTTAGTGCACTAGGTGTTGCATACAAAGGAGATGAAATGAAGATTTCTACTTTCTTCGAACATTCGATGTACGAGGTGGTTTGTACTAATTGTGGTCAGTGTGTAATCCGTTGTCCTACTGGCGCTTTGATTGAAAAGAATTACCTTGATGAAGTATGGGATGCTATTTATGATGAGGATAAACATGTTATTGTTCAAACAGCTCCTGCAACTCGTATTGCTTTAGGTGAAGATCTTGGTATGGAAGCTGGTAGTATTGTGACTGGTAAGATGGCTGCAGCTTTAAGACGATTAGGTTTCGATTCTGTTCTTGATACGGATTTCTCGGCTGACTTGACCATTATGGAAGAAGGAACAGAGTTACTAACTCGTTTAAAAAGAGCTTTAGTTGACAAAGATCCTACAGTTAAACTTCCTATGACAACATCATGTTCTCCGGGATGGATTAAGTTTATCGAGCATATGTACCCTGAGTATTTAGAAAATGTTTCTACTTGTAAATCTCCTCAACAAATGTTTGGAGCTCTTGCAAAAACATACTATGCTCAGAAAAAAGGCATTGATCCATCGAAAATAGTAAGTGTTTCAATTATGCCTTGTACTGCTAAAAAGTTTGAGGCAAACAGGCCGGAAATGCACGATAGTGGTTATCAGGATGTTGATTTGGGTCTTACTACCAGAGAATTAGCAGTAATGATAAAACAAGCAGGAATTAATTTCAAAGAACTTCCGGATGAAAAATTCGATAGTATAATGGGGCAATCTTCTGGTGCTGCAGTAATTTTTGGTGCTACCGGTGGTGTTATGGAAGCGGCTCTTCGTACTGCTTATGAAATTGTAACAGGTAGAGAAGTTCCATTCGAAAATCTTAGAATTACTCCTGTTCGTGGTATGGAAGGTGTAAAAGAAGCTACTGTTAAAATCGAAAATGTTTTACCGGAATGGAGCTTCCTGGAAGGTGTAGAGTTAAAAACTGTTGTTGCTCATGGTTTAACAAATGCTAATAAAGTAATGCAAGCTGTTAAGAACGGTACAGCTGACTGGCATTTTATTGAGATTATGGCATGTCCGGGCGGATGTCTTGGTGGTGGAGGCCAACCAATACCAACTACTCCCGAGATACGTAAAAAGCGTGCTGAAGCTATTTATCGTGAAGATGAAGGTATGGCAATTCGTAAATCTCATGAGAATCCTGAGATTCAACAAATTTATAAGGAATTCCTTGGAGAACCTCTTAGTGATAAATCACATTGGTTATTACATACTCATTATCAAAAAAGAAAGAGAGTATAGAAATTATATAAAATAATTGAAGAAAGGATAGCTTAATGCTATCCTTTCTTTATAAAATAAGATGAATATAATATTATAATCCTAAAAACTCAATACCTACACCACAAAGAAAGATAGTTGCCCCGGCAATAGCATGCATAAATCTTTCAATATTTAATTTCGGTAAAAACTTAAATCCAAATAATGATGTAGTAACAACCAACATCATAGTTCCAATTGTTACTGTACTGAATATTATTGTAACCATTACAATATCGAATATATTATTTTGAGCTGCAGGGTAAAGCAGAATTGGAATAAATGGCTCACAGGGACCAAAAATAAAAATTGTAAATAATATCCATGGTGTTAATTCTTTAATGCTTTTTTTCTCGTGGACATGAGAATGTTCCTTGAAATGTGAATGTTTATGTATGTGTATTTTTCCATCGGAATGCACATGTTTATGTGTATGTTCTTTTTGTTTTATAGCTTTTCTTAATCCCCAAATAAAATATATCAAACCAAATGCGATCATCAGCCATGCAGCAACTGACCCTCTTGTAGTTTCAATCGGGGTAAGTTTATTAACGGCAATTCCTAATAAAATACCAATAAAACCAATTAAAATGGAACTACCTACATGACCAATACCACATAGAAAAGTTATAAGGTTTGTTTTCCACATCGACCATTTACGTGCCCTGGAGATTACAATAAATGGTATATAATGATCAGGCCCCAAAAGGGTATGAAAAAATCCTATTGAGGCTGCTGCCAGGTAAAGTACTGTTGAATCTGTATGCATTAACTTAATAAAAAGAGTTTTTATTATAGATATTTCTTGTCTTCTTCCGGTACATCAAAATATTGTTTGTAGTGATTAGAATCGGGTCCGATTTGCTCAATACTTTTATCACTAATTTTATAAGTACAATTTTCGCCTGCTAAACTTGAAAAATATATCTCAAAATCTTCGTTTTCATCTTTCATATGAATCTTAACAAGATGGGGATTTTCTTCACGGTTTAATATAGCGTGACAGATCGGGCAGAAGAAAGTATATTCTTCCCCATCGTGAATCTGAAAATCAGAGTGAGTGGTAATTGAGTATTTGCCAATTTCTGGATTTAGAAAAATTAAACCCTTCTCGTTCTTTTTTGATTTTGCTGATAACAATATGGAGTTTTTAACTCGTAATTGTCCTTTGCAAATCGGACAGAAATAATCTTTTGCCATAGTGTTTGGGTTTTATTGGTTTATAATATTTAAAATCTTATGTGCTGTTTCCATTACAATTTCTGAAATTTCTTCACCAAACTCAATTGATTCAGGTTGAATACCTAAAATATATACCGGCATTTTAAATAGTTCTGATATCCGTTTTAGCGAGATGTTATGTGTATTAAAAGTAAAGTCTTTTACTTTTTCTGCAGGCAACATTTCATAATATCCAGGTTGCTTCCCAAATTCAACACAATCAACAAGTACAAGAACATCAGAATTTATGGAGTTTATTTTTCCTAAATAATTTTCAATACTTACTTCAACGGTTAATTTTTGAATCGATCGAGACTCTTTTATTCCATTGCTAATGTAAACTCCTATTCCGTCGTCGCTTTTTAAAACATTTCCAACTCCTACAAAGAGTTTTATTTTATCGGTTTGAGTTATTAAATTCTTTAAGTTTTCAATCACTCAAAAGTATATTTAATTAATACTTCTCTTAAGCAGTTAGGACAAAGAATATTAAACATATCCTTTCTTTTTAATCCGTCTTTTATATCTGATTCAGTATCGGATTTAGAAGCTAAACGGAGCCTCTCGTTAAGCATATTTAAATTTTGGATTGACGCGAAAGCTTTAGGCCCTAATTTTTTATGCATATAAATTAAATGGTCTTTTGTTGTAATAACAGCATTGCAATTTTTACAGATGATTAATTCTCTTTCTTGATATTCAACAACTTCACTTCGGTCGAAAGTTGAAATATCAAATATTTTATCTGATAATTTTACACCTTTTTGAGTAATACAATGATCCTGGCATTGACCACAGAAGATACATTTACCATAATCGCGCCTGATGGTACGAATTCCTTTTACTTTATCATCTTCGAAAGTAATTGCTAGTGGCGGGCAAACATTTGCACAAGTTTCACATCCTACACAGTTTTTTTCATCAACAACAGGCTTACCCCTGAAATTCTCGAAAGGAATATGAGGCTCCTTTGGGAACTTTGTTGTATAAGCCGGTGAAAATAATGACACCATGGCTTCTTTTACTTCTCGGATTTTAGGATATTTCATGTTAGTTCAAAGTTTAAAGTTTAAAGTTTTGAGTTTTGAGTTTTGGGTTTTTCAACTTTGAACTCTAAACTCTGAACTTTTTAACTTTTTTCAACATCTTTATAATCGTCTTTAACACTTTTATCACCTAACTTAATACCAAATAAATAAGCTCCTTTAACAAGAGCATGTGCTGCTACAGTTGCTCCAAAGAATAACAAAGGAATAGCAATAATTGCTTTAATTCCTGCCTCGTTGAAACCAAAATGAAATAATACACCTAGCAGGATACTACATGTCCCCAGTGTTACACATTTTGTAGCTGATTGTAATCTGTTGTATACATCGGGTAATCGTATTAACCCAATACAACCCAGAAGGTTAAATAATATTCCTATGCAAATTAGAATAAAGCTAATTATTTCCATGTTATTCGTTTAATTTTTTACCGCTTAAATATTTAGCTAAGGTTAAAGTGCCAATAAAACTTAAAATAATCCAGGTAATACCAATATCAAGAATAAATGATCTTTTGGTAGTGATGGATAAAATGGCGCATATACCAACTACAAGTATTCCGAAAATATCAAGACCAACCATTCTGTCGGCAATTGATGGTCCTCGAATAATTCTGTAAAGGCAGAAAATGCATAATGCAATTTGCACATAAAGCAATATGTTCAAATAATCTATCATTCGAATATTTTTTTAATATATTTTTCAAATTTCCCTGATACTTTTTGACTATATTCTTCAGGATTATCGGTACTTACATAAATCCAGTGTACGTATATATAATCATCAATTATGTCAACAGTAATTGTTCCCGGGGTCATGGTAATTGAATTGGCCAGCATCATTCTTGCAAAATCACTTTTAATGCCTAACTTAACTTTTACTATTCCCGGTTTTATTGGCATTGCAGGATGAAGAACTCTGTATGCTACATCGAAGTTAGCTTTTATACATTCCCATATAAAGATAAATAAATAAACAACTAACCAAAAATAACGCTGTGGTTGCAGAAACTTAATGCCACCATAAATAAAATACTTACCAAATAAAATTGTAGTAATTATTGATACTAATACCCCTATAGCAATATTTGTTAATGTGAAATTAAAGCTTAATAATAACCATAAAATAAACAATATGATAAAAAGTGCGATGTATCTCATAATTACATTCCTATTATTGTTTGTGTATACTGACCAGCATTCATAAGCACATCTACTGCAGGTCCTAATATTTGATCTCTAATATCCGGAAATGCAAGCAGACTAAAAACAAGGCACAAAATTCCCATAATTGCCATACTGAATATCATAGGAAATGGAACTTCTTTTATTTTTTGATTTGTATTATATTCTTTTTTATTAAAAAATGCATATCGTTGAAATTTCATAAAAGATGCCAATGTTATTATACTTACAAACACAGCTAAGAAAGCAAGAAGATAGAATTTAGCCTGAACAGCAGCAATTATAATTATCAGTTTGCTAAAAAAACCGTTAAATGGAGGAATTCCGGAAATCGACATAGATGCAACCAGTGATGTTGCCGATGTTGCCGGCATTTCCTGGCTTAATCCTCCCATTTCTTTAAGATTTCGGGTATTGATTCTATGTTCAATGGCTCCTGCGTTTAAGAATAATAGCCCTTTAAATACTGCATGATTTACCATATGAAATAAACCACCCGCGATTGCGAGTGCAGCAACTGTAGGTTTTGTTCCTCTTGCCATTAATAATAATCCAATTCCTACACTTAATATTACATAGCCCATCTGACTAATACTATGATAAGCTAATAATCTTTTTATATCCCATTGGCCAATGGCCAAAAGGACTCCAATTACCATAGATAGTGTTCCTAATGTAATTATTAGAATGGATATTTCCTCTGAAGCAATAAACATATTAAAGAAAAGCCTTATAATAACATAGATTCCAACTGCTTTTATTAATACTCCGGATAGCATTGCAGAAATTGGAGATGGAGCAGATGAGTGCGCATCGGGCAGCCAGGCATGGAATGGAATCATGGCAGCTTTTAAACCAAATCCTGAAATTAACAGTATCTGAACAAATACATCAAAGGTATTTTGTTCTGTGGTAAGCAACAATACTGAAATATCAGCTATGTTAAGTGTTTTGGTTCTCCAGTAAATTAGCGCGATTGCAAATAAAATTATAAAAGATGCTATTCCTCCCAGTATCTGATATTTGAACGATGCTTCCAGCTCATTTTTTTCAGTGCCAAATGCAACTAAAGCATATGATGCAATTACCGCTATTTCAAGAAAAACGAATAGGTTAAATAAATCGCCACTTAAAACTACTCCATTCATTCCGGTAATCATTAAGCATAAAAGGGCATAAAAGTTATTTTCAGAAGTAAATTTTGCAATGTATGAAATAGAATAAAATGATGCCAAAAATCCTATAAGGCTGATTATAACTAATAAAATTAATGTAAAACCATCCATAACCAGATGTATGGCTATTGGAATATTATTAATTGGTTCCCATCCTCCAATGGTGTATGTAAATGAATTCGAATGATTATTTAACAGGCAATAAAAACTAAGCACGGTTAAAAAAAGCAGAACCAGTGGCGTTATAACTTTTTGAAATCCTTTTATGAATTTCCCTAATATCATAATAAGGAAAGCTGTAGCTAATGGAAGTATTACAAATATTGGTATTAACGAATTCATCATTATCCTCTTAAATTATTAATTTCTCTGATATCAAAAGTTTTATATTTTCGATAAAGTCTGATAGCAATAGCTAAAAGCATTGCGGTGGTTGCTAATCCAATAACTATTGCTGTAAGAACCATTGCTTGTGGCAGCGGATCAACATAAATTTGATTCGTTTCTTTTAAATCAACAATTGGGGCTATTCCGGAATCAATATATCCAATAATAACAAGGAATAAGAAAACACTAAATTCCATTATTGATAATGAAATCACGATCTTAATAAGATTTCTCCTGGTTATAAGACCATATAACCCGACCAGAAACAATATGAAACATAAGATATAAACAATCATTTTGTAATTTCTTCTTTAAATATGATTAATGCCAGAAATATTGTTATTATGGCTGCTGCTACTTCAATACCTATAAAAATATTATATAATGGAATAACACCAGCACTAATAATTTCTCCTAATTGTCCTTTAGGTAAATAGTTTGCAAAAAATATTTTTGATCCCAGAAAAAATGCAAGTACCGCGAGAAGCAGAACTATAAATATTGCCAGACTTTCTGTTAGTGATGATCCTTTTTCTATATTTTTAAGCTTTATAGTATCAGATCCAAATGCTAAAATAAGCAAGATATATGCTCCGGCTATAATAGCACCTCCGGCGAATCCGCCACCAGGAGTAAGATGCCCGTGTGTAATGATATATATTCCATACAGAAATATTATTCCAGATAATAGTTGAGTTACTTTTTTGACTATGATAGACATTCCTTTCATGAATATTTTATTTTTTACCTTTAATTCTTAAAATGGTTAAAACACCTAATGCTGCTGCAAATAATATGGTTACTTCTCCTAAAGTGTCATAAGCTCTGAAATCAAATAAAATTCCGGTAACCAGATTTATACTCCCGGTTTTTTCTGCTGCCCCGGTAACATAAGCATCAGCCATTCTTAAACTATGTTGACCAAATGAATTTAAATCTGCCGTAGCTTGAACAAAGAAGAAAAGCAATACTGCTGCAAAAATGATTGATAAAGTAATATTAGTGAATGATTTAAAATCATTTTTAATTTTGAGTTCTTCTCTGGTACTATCCAATACTACAGCCACCATAATAATTAAAGTTATTGTTTCAATAACAATTTGAACGATGGCCAGATCGGGTGCTTTAAGTAATAAAAATACTATAACAAGGCTATAACCAACAATTCCGACTGAAATAACAGCTGAAAGCAAATCTTTAGCATGTATGGCGAAAATTGCTCCAATTATCATAAATCCTATTAATATAGAAAGTGTTAATTCCATGTTATAGCTTTTAAATCATCATTATAAGTAACATTATTATTATTCCTGCAAAAATCCAAATGGCATAATTGCTAAGAACACCATTATGAGCATTGCTGAATAAGTGGCTAAACCATAAAATGACTCGTTTTGATAAATCGTATATATCAAACCATCTTTCTTCTGCTTTTTTATATAAATAAGCGAGCAGTTTAAACTCTAAAATTGTTTTATAGAATTCAACAGCAGAGAAATTTGCTTTTTCATTCATTTGTTCTCCGCCACCAACAAAACTATCTTCAGTTCTAAAGTTTTTAATATTTCCAATTAAATAGATTATAATACCTAATACAATAGAAAGAAGTATTAGTATTGATACGGTTTCTGATTGCCAGATTCCAACAAAACTGAATTCTCCGGCAATAGGGAAAAACAATTTCGGAATAACATATCCTGATGCAAATACTCCAAATCCAACGCAAAACAATGCCAGAATTATTAATGGTAGCCACATTAGAACGGAAACTTCTTTGACATTTTTAAATTCTTCTTTTTGCCGCCCAAGGAAAATACCCCCGATAAATTTGATAAAACTGGCTAATGTTAGTGCAGAACCCAATATGGCTAAACCCAACCATACCATCCATAGCTGATTAGCAATTCCTGCACCCTGTCCAAATTCAATAATTCCCTGGTAAATCATCCATTTCGATGCAAAACCATTAAATGGTGGAATACCGGAAATTGATAGTGCAAATATTAAGGCTGCAATAAATGTGAGTGGCATTGTTTTTGAAAGTCCTCCCAGATCTTCAATATTATTCTTGCCGGTTCTGTGTTCAACGCAACCTGCAGAAAGAAGTAATCCGCTTTTATATAATGCATGATTTACCATATGAAATAATCCGGCAGCAATACCAATCATTGTTCCTAGACCAAACCCGACAACCATATATCCAACCTGCGAAACGGCATGAAATCCGAGTAGCTTTTTGTAATCATGCTGCACAAGTGCCATCATAACGGCGGTTATAATAGTAATTACTCCTAAAGATAACAGAATAACACGCATCCAGTCAGTTAATACAAACAGGTTATTACAAATTCTGGCCAAAAAGTAAATGCCAAGCAATTTATCTAATGATGCAGGTAAGTATGCAGAAGAAGATGCCGGTGCTTTTTTTGTATAATCAGGAATCCATGAATGAAAGGGGAAAGCTCCTGCTTTGGTAAAACTTCCTACAAGCAGAGCAAAAAATGCTGTAATTGTCAAGGCGTTTGTTGTAGGTAATGAGATTTCGCTCATGTTGAGTGTTCCTGTTATTTTCCATAGTATAGCAATACCAAGAATCATTATGCTATCGGATGCCCCAACAATTATTAATGTTTTTTTGGCAGCTGCAGAACTTTCCTCATCGTATCCTCTAATTAATTTATATAAGGTTAAACCTAAAACTCCCCAGAATGTCAGGAATAATAATAAGTTGTCTGAAACTACTGCTCCATAGGAACAACCTAAGGTTATTAAGAAATACTCATAATAGTTGTTTAATTTTTTCTCTTTGGAAATATATACAATGGAATATATGAGTATTAAAACAGCAAAAATACTTATGAATAATATAATAAGCTGATTTAATGAATCTATATTTAAAGCACTGTATTTAATTAAATCGAAATTAATACTTTGAATAAATGATGATTCTGAAAGATTTAAGAACGTATAAGGTGTAAATGCAAATTGATCAGCTGTAAAAACTAAGTATGAATAAAAAAGTGTTATTATGGATACAACTAATGCTAATATTCCCTTAATAATATTAAATTTCCCCGGAATTAGAAATAGCACTAATCCAACGATAACAGGAATTGTAATTATGTATAAAATTTCGTTCATAATAAACGATTATTTGTTTCGCAATTCATTTGTCTTTTTAACTGATAAAGCAATTAGTTCGTTTCCGTTTAAAATCTTTTCTTTTGTTTTGCTATCGTATGCTACTGCCATTCGTTCAGTACAACAGTAACAAGGATCAACAGCAGCCAAAGAAATCGTTGCATCCGAAATGGTTTGCCCTATACACGATTTCTTAAAGGTCGCAATGTTAGTATAACTGGGAGCACGAATTTTATGCCTTGCAGGTGAATTCGATCCATCGGATAATACATAATGAAAAACTTCTCCGCGTGGAGCTTCTGCGCGACCCGTTCCCCAGCCGGCAGGTATTTCTTTTACTTTAACAGATATTTCACCTTCTTTTTCTTTTTTCAATCCTTCAAGACATTGTTCTATGATTGAGATAGATTCATACATTTCCAGTAAGCGAACTTCAGCTTTGGCAAATACATCGCCTTTTTCTGCTGTAATAACTTTCCAGTTTACAAGAGGGTAGGCTGCATAAGGATCATCTTTTCGAACATCCATTGCTATACCTGAAGCTCGAGCTGTTGGTCCAACAGCCGCATAATCAATAATATCTTGTTTGGTTAATATTCCAACTCCTTTGGTACGTGCATGAATAACAGGATCGTCCATTACGGCACCAACTAACAAGTCATTCTTTTTCTTGAATTTATCTAATATTCCTTTAATTATTGGTATTTTATTATTTTCAATATCACGACGTACTCCGCCAACCTTAAACATGGCATAACTATTCCTGTTTCCTGAAATTATCTCAAATAAATCAAGTATTGGTTCACGATACTTCCATGCCCACATGAAAACAGTATTGTATCCTAAGAAATGGCCTGCAAGGCCAACCCAGAGTAAATGGCTGTGAATTCTTTCTAATTCGCCAATTATAGACCTGATATATTTTGCGCGATTTGTAATTTCTACATTTACAATTTCTTCCACTGCATTGGCAAAAGCAAATGGATGTGATGTTGAGCAAATTCCACAAACCCTTTCTACAAGGAAGAAAGACTGATCGTAAGTTTTTTTCTCACTCAATAGTTCAATACCTCGATGGTTGTAACCTGTTTCCCATTTAATGTCTTTTACGATTTCACCTTCGCAATATAACTTAAACAGTTCAGGCTCTTCCTGAAGCGGATGATAAGGTCCAATTGGTATGAGTGTTTTTTTAACCATTTTTGTTTTCGTTGCTAGTTTCTTGTTACTTGTTGCTCGTTATAACTTAGTTTGTCTAGTTTCTAAATCTTTTGTCTTTTATCTTTTTACTTGAATTCTCGTCTATATGGATAAACTCCTTCTGCCCAGTTTCCTTCAGATATTAATTTTTCAAGTTCCGGATGATTCAGAAATACAATTCCGTATAGTTCATGTATTTCGCGTTCAATCCAGTTTGCTGCTGAAAATAGACATGTTAATGATTCGATTTCAGGTTTCTCAACCGGTAAAATCACATGTAAATTGACTATTAAACCAATATCATCTTTACTGTAATGATATAGTATCTCAAAACCTTTTTTAGTATGATTTGCTGTTGCAATAATAAATCTGAGCTCAATATCTTTAAATACATATTCATTAATTTTTACAAGAGATTCAGGTTTAATTGTAATATTAGCCCGCGTTTCCGTTTTTTTGAAAACATCAAGTACATCAGAACTAAACTTTTCTTTAATAATTTTTAAAATCTCATCCGTATTCATAATCAAATCTCTTTTACTTATTTAAAAGTTTTACAATGCCTGCCAAAATAGCTTCTGGTTTTGGCGGACATCCGGGAATGTATGCATCAACAGGAATAATTTTATCTACAGGCCCGGCAAAAACATTGCCTTCAGCAAATATTCCACCCGTGCAACCACAAGC
>JAUWQL010000053.1 GCA_030611105.1 Bacteroidales bacterium | reverse complement strand
AGAATTTAATCCTGAATTATCGCCATATTTTATTTTACGTTTGGTTTCTCTTCGTGCATTCCATGATGTTGGTATGAAAGGATTATCTAATAAGCAAGTGAAAAAATTAATTGAGTTGCTTGAAAATTATGGAAAAGTATTTATTACTGCAGAACGTTCCCTTCCAAGTGAATTTGAAAAGTATCGGCTAAAAATAAATCCTTTGCATATTTCTCATGTTTTATATTTTGCAGAAATGTTTATCGGTGATAGCCAAACCATGACTTCTGAAGCAGCAGTCCTTGGTACGCCTGCGTTTAGGTGTAATGATTTTGTAGGTAAAATTAGTGTAATGGAAGAGAAAGAAAAAAAGTACGGTTTATCATTTAATTATCCTCCGTCCAATTTTGAAGAAATGTATGATAAGATTAAAATCCTTTTAAATACAAATAACTTTAAAGAGGTTTTTAAAGAAAAAAGAAAAAAAATGCTGAGTGAAAAGATTGATTTATCATCATTTATGATTTGGTTGTTTGAGAATTTCAAAACAATAGATTTTTCTAAACCGTTTCAATTTAATAAATATTTAAAATAACTTTTTATATATATGAAAATACTTTCTATTGTTGGAGCAAGACCACAGTTTATAAAATTAGGACCTTTATCTCGAGAATTAAGAAAAAAACATGATGAA
Source organism: Bacteroidales bacterium (assembly GCA_030611105.1). Classification (GTDB taxonomy): domain Bacteria; phylum Bacteroidota; class Bacteroidia; order Bacteroidales; family UBA12077; genus UBA12077. The sequence goes on along the minus strand of JAUWQL010000053.1, from coordinate 21,622 downwards.
ATTATTATACATACAGGGCAGCATTACGATTATTCAATGTCTGAACTTTTTTTTAATCAACTTGAAATTCCTGCACCAGATATAAATTTGGAAGTCGGTTCAGGCGGTCAAGGCGAGCAAACAGCTAAAATGATTACAGGATTGGAAAAAAACATTATTGAAATTAAACCAGATATTGTCTTATGTTTTGGAGATACAAATTCTACCTTGGCAGCATGTATAGCATCCGTAAAATTGTTTGTGCCAATAATCCATATTGAAGCTGGTCTTAGAAGCTTTAACAGATCAATGCCGGAGGAAACAAATCGCATTGTAGCCGATCATACTGCTAACTTATTGTTTGCTCCAACTCCTGCAGCTATTATAAATTTAAGAAACGAGGGTCTTGAAGCAAAATCGATACTGACAGGAGATATAATGGTTGATTCTATTGCATTTGTCCAAAGCAAATTAAGTTCAAATATATATTCAGAAACTGGTTATTTTTTAATGACATTGCATAGACCATATAATGTTGATAATCCTGATAAATTAAACCATTTGTTTAATTCTTTGAAAAACATAGAAAAATTAATTATTTTCCCGGTTCATCCCAGAACATTAAAAATAATACATGACAATAAAATTTCGATACCAGAAACAATTAAATTAATTGAACCTCAAGGTTATGTTGAATTTCAAGGCTTAATAAAATATGCTGATAAAATTATTACAGATTCAGGAGGACTACAAAAAGAAGCATATATTTCCGGCAAACCTTGCATAACACTACGACCTGAAACAGAATGGATTGAAACTGTTGATTCTGGTTGGAATTTTCTTCTTAATATATATGATAACAATTTAACAAACAAAATTATCACTTTTGAGCCTCCTGTTTCCCATCCGGAAATCTTTGGTTTAAATGTAGCACAAAGAATGGTAAATGAAATTGAAAATTGGTTTTAATATTATAATAATATTTTTATGTGCGGAATTTTCGGACTTATAACAGGAAAAGAATCACCTTATAGTTCTGTTTTTTTAAATAAATCTTTAAAAACACTGGCTCAGCTTTCTGAGAGCCGGGGAAAAGATTCTTCGGGCTTGTGCCTGTTTAACCAGAAGAAAAAAGCTTTGGATGTAATTAAAGGTCCGGTTCCTGTTTCCAAATTATTAAAAGATCAAAAACTTAAAGAAAAATTAGACACAGCATTTCAGCATTACACAATGTCCCGATATGCTTTTGGCCATGCACGCCTGGTAACTAATGGTACTCAACTAAATGATGAAAATAACCAACCTGTGCTTAAAGATGGCATTATTGCCATACACAATGGTATTATTGTAAACGTAAACGAACTCTGGGAAAAACACCCTGAAATAAAACGAAAGTATGAGATTGATACGGAAGTATTATTGTCGTTAATTCGTTATCGCATTCAACAAAATAGTTCGCTTGAAGAATCGGTTTCTGTTTCTGTAAACGAAGTATTTGGAACAGTATCCACTGCCATGGTTTTCGACGATCTTAATAAATTTGTTTTAGCTACAAACAACGGTTCATTATATACCCTTTACAACCAAAAAGATATAATGTTCTTTGCATCGGAACGTTACATGCTCAGTGAATTTGTAAAAAAGATTGACCTTTCAAGTATAGGAAAGTATGAGCTGCAACAAGTCAAACCAAACAGCGGGATTATAATAGATTTGGATCATTTTAATATTAATCCTTTTTCGTTTAGTAAAATAAACACACGAGAGAAAGAAAAAATCAATTCAGAAAAATTTTCAATACATATCCATTCTGTTAAATCAGAAAAAGAACAATTATCAACAGTTCTCGATTTGAATTATATTCATTTAAATCCTAAGGCCGAAAAAGAAAAAGCTCTATTGCAATATCCAATAGATAAAATCAAAGCACTTAAACGATGCACCAAATGCCTTTTACCAGAAACCTTTCCTTTTATTGAATACAACGAAAAAGGAGAATGCAATTATTGTAAAAACTATAAAAAGAAAAACCAGTCCAAACCTATCGATGAGCTCCGGAAAATGGTTGAACCTTACCGAAAGGAAGACGGCTCGCCCGATGTTTTAATTCCTTTTAGTGGCGGGCGCGATAGTACTTATGTTTTACATATAGCGAAACAGGAGTTAGGTTTAAACCCGGTGGCTTATACTTATGACTGGGGAATGGTAACCGACCTTGCACGAAGAAATATTGCACGAATATGCGGAAAATTGGGGATAGAAAATATTATTGTAGCCGCCGATATTCACTGGAAAAGAGAAAATATTCGCAAAAATATTCAAGCCTGGCTTAAAAACCCGGAATTAGGAATGATCCCTCTGTTTATGGCAGGTGATAAATTCTTTTTTTATTACGCCCATAAAATAAAGAAACAACTGGGTATTGACCTGGAAATTTGGGGAATAAACGATCTGGAAAATACCAATTTCAAAACAGGATTTTCAGGCCTTAAACCCCAATTTGATAAAACAAGGATTTATTCTTTATCTATTCAAAACCAGTTAAAACTTTTTGGTTTTGTAGGTAAAAACTTACTGCAAAGTCCCGGATATATCAATCAATCTATTTTAGATTCGCTCGGCTCCTTTGCTTCTCGTTATATGACACCAAAAGCCAATTATTACCATCTGTTTGATTATATACAATGGGACGAAAAAACCATTGAAGATACAATAATTAATAATTATGATTGGGAAAAAGCTGTCGATACCAACTCCACATGGAGAATTGGCGATGGCACAGCTTCATTTTACAATTACATTTACACGCTTGTTGCCGGTTTTAGTGAAAACGACACCTTTCGCAGCAACCAGATTCGCGAAGGAATGATCACCCGCGAAAAAGCCCTTGAATTAATTTACGAGGAAAACAAACCCAGATACAATTCTCTAAAATGGTATCTTGAAATTATAGGTCTTGATTATGAGTCTACCATCAACAGAATTAATAATATTCCGCATTTGTATAACTTTTAATTATTAATATGAGCTTATTCAAACGTTTTATTTTCATTATTTTTTTCTTTATTAGTTGTAATAGCTTTTCTCAAAATAATAACAACACTTATTCTCAAGCTTATAGCAAAAGTTGGATTGTTTCATCAAGCTTTGGGGTACAAATCTCAGGAATTAAGTCAGAAGATTTTATAAGCTCTAATGTGGCACCTTCATTTTTATTAAGTGTTGGAACATGGTTCACACCAGAAATTGCATTACAAATAGCTTATAAAGGTTTTTATTTCCATACTATAAGTGATAATGACAAACACCATTATCATTTTATCTTTGGTGAGGTATTATTAAACCTAAATGAACTAATAAATGGTGCTAAAAAAAACAGCAATAAATGGAGTATCATTTTTCATCCCGGAGCAGGATATTTTTATAATAAAAATTATAATAGACCAAATGTTTGTGGTAACATCGGCATAATAAACAGTGTAAAACTTACCAATCACTTTGATATTTTTATGGATATTTCAGCCATAATGGGTTGGGATATTTATCAAGGAGATGAAGATATACTTCCCAGCTGTGTTTTGGGCTTGAGTTATTCATTTCAGTAATTATGTTTATTATAGCTTTTTATACTTAGCTTGTAGAAAACTACCATAAAAGCTTGCAAAACCATGAAGTAAAACCCCGATTACCAATACAAATTCAAATAAAAACACAAGCCTGGTCAAGAAGATACATAAATGATCATCTGACACACTTCGAAAGCCATTTGACACACTCCGAAAATCATTTGACACCACCCGAAAGTCATTCAACATACTTCGAAAGTCATTCGATATACTTCGAAAGCAATCCGACACACTTCGAAAGTCATTCAGCACAGTTAGAAACTCATTCAGCATACATAGACAGTAATTCAGCATAGTGGGTTGGATCCCCTGCCTTGCCGCCTGCCTGACGGCAGTCAGGGCAGGCAGGCTTTAGGGACAAAGGGCAGCGATGGAAAAAGACAAAAGGAGAAAAGGTGAAAGGGATAAGAGCAGCAGTTGGCAAAATGCAAGCTTGACTGCGAAAAGAATAAATAATAATTGTTGATCGAATAACGAGGATAAAATATTTTGTAATTATGCTTAATAAACATTATTTTTGTCAAGCATAATACTTTTTAGAGATGTTTGTAAACAGAATTAAAGAAATAAAACGTATTAAAACTGCCTTGCAACAGGAAAGTTCGGTACTATTAGTGGTTTACGGAAGACGTAGATGTGGAAAATCTACATTGTTAAAAAAAGTGCTTTCCGAAAATGACATCTATTTTGCTGCTGATTTACGGGAAAAATCTCTTCAAATTGAAGCCTTTGCTAAAAGTATTGATGAGATTGCAAATGGTTTTTCAAAATTAAAATATCCCGATTGGGATTCTTTATTTCATAACCTGAAAAATATTCTTAATCAAAAAATTACAATATGCATTGATGAATTTCCGTATTTGGTAAAGAACTCACCGGAGCTACCTTCACTATTACAAAATATCATTGATAATAACATAAATGATAAATATAACCTGATTTTGTGTGGTTCATCTCAGCAGATGATGCAAAATATGACATTAAACAGTTCATCGCCTTTGTATGGACGATGTAATGAAATACTTAAAGTAAAACCCATGACATTAAGGTGGTATAATGAATATTTCAGAACCAATGCTATTGAAACAATTGAAGGATATAGCGTGTATGGAGGAGTACCAAGATACTGGGAGTTACAAAAAAATCAACAATCGCTTGCTGATAGCATACAATACAATTTGCTTGATACTGATGGCATATTATTTAAAGAACCGGAAATGCTTTTTTACGATGAAATGCGAACATCAGTATTAGCATTTTCAATACTTACTTTGATAGGATTGGGTTGTAACCGTTTATCGGAAATTGCCGGACGCTTGGAGAAACCGGCAACTCAACTTAACAGACCAATCAAGCTATTGATTGATTTAGGTTATGTTAGAAGAGAAACTCCTTTTAACACATCTCCAAAATCAACAAAAAAAAGTCTCTATAAAATTTCAGACCCATTTATGAGTTTTTATTTCTCTTTCGTTGTACCCAACAAAAGCAGGTTAGAATTTGGTCTTATAGAACAGGTTTGGCAAGAAATAAATGGAAAACTAAATCAATATATTTCTGAAATATGGGAAGAATTATGCCGAAATGCTGTACCAGGATTGAAAATTGAAGGTAAAACTTTTAATCCCGCACAACGCTGGTGGGGAACAGGAACTGATAAAAAACCAATGGAAATAGATATTGTTGCCGAATCAACTGATAAATCAACCCTCCTGTTCGGTGAAGCAAAATGGATTGATAATATTTCCTCTGAAAAAATAACTAATGAATTGAAAGCAAAAACCAAAAATGTACCTTTTATTCAAAATCAAAAGGTAATACACGTTTTGTTTTTAAAACGAATGCCTGACAAAACTTCCAAAGAAGTGATTATTATAACCCCTGCCGATGTTATTGCTGTTTTAAAGTAACTTATATTTCTACCAATAAATCAACTTATCTGCCGACGGTAAGGTCCTTTATCAGCGTTCCATTTATACAATTTTGTAATTAAATTCATACTTCCTGACAAATATAAACCATCGAGATTATGCATCTTTTTGAGTCATTTAACACACTTCGAAAAGCATCTGACACACTTCGAAGGTCATTCAGCACACATAGACAACAATTCAGCACTGTGAGGAACTTATTTTGCACTGTGAGGACAACGTTTTGCAGAATACAAAAAATGTGGTTAAGCGGTGGGTTTTTGTGAAGTAGTGATATTTATAAACCATATGGTTCAAAAAAAGGACAATTATGTATTTCAAATCTAATTAAAATTATTAACTTTATGAACCAAAGGTGTAAATAATTCAATCCTTTAGTTTATATAACAATGAGTTCAAATTTTATCATAAAATTATATACAGATCAAAAAACGGTTTTTTCTTTGCAGGAAATCGCCATGTTAGTTGATGAACCCGACTTTACAAAATTGAAACAACGTATAAATTATTACGTACGAACAAATAAAATAAAAAGACTCCGAAAAGGTATTTATGCAAAAGAAAACTATTCTATTGAAGAATTTTCATGCAAAATTTTCAAGCCCTCTTATATATCATTAGAATATGTTTTGCAACAAGCCGGCATTATATTCCAATATAGTACAGGTATTACATTAATTAGTTACTTAAGCCGTAAAATTGAAAATAAAAAATATCATTTCATTTACCGTAAACTTAAAAACGAAATATTATATCATTCAGCCGGAATAAATATAAATGATAATGGTATAAATATCGCAACACCTGAACGGGCATTTTTGGATATTTTATATTTAAACAAGAAATATTATTTCGATTCTCTTCGAAGTTTAAATAAAGAAAATATTTTTAAACTTCTTCCTATATATCAATCCAATCAACTAACAAGGAGGGTTAAAAAGCTTTTGCAAGAATGATAGATATCAATAAACATAAATTTATTCTGGTTTCTGTATTAAAAGACATTTATTCTGACACAGAACTGGCAACAACATTAGGATTTAAAGGCGGAACTGCACATATGCTTTTTTATAAGCTACCACGTTTTTCGGTTGACCTTGATTTTAATTTGTTAAAACCGGATAAAAGCAAAGAAGTTTTTAAGAAAATAAGAAAAATAATTTTACCTTATGGCAATATCAGGGATGAAGCAGAAAAACATTTTGGATTGTTAATAGTCCTGGATTATGGGGCTAATGAAAGAAATCTAAAAATTGAAATATCAAACCGGGTATTCCCCGATCATTATGAAATCAAAAACTATCTTGGTATTTCAATGAAAGTGATGAAAAAAGCAGACATGTTTGCACATAAATTATGTGCCTTATTAGACAGAAATATGATGGCTAACCGTGATATTTTTGATATTTATTATTTTATGCAGCAAAAAACCCCTGTTAATAAAAGTATTATAGAAAAAAGAACGAACATGTTGTTTAGTGAATATATAAATTTATGTATTTCGAAAATTGAACAGGTTAGCCCTCAAAACTTATTGAACGGTTTGGGAGAATTAGTCGAAGAAGAATTAAAAGTTTTTGTCAGGAAACAACTAAAAACTGAAACTATACAACTACTTAAAATGTATGATGAATTTCCATTGTTTAGTTAAAAAATTTTTATTTTACAAATACCGGCAGGCGCCCCCAACGCTAGACAGATAAGCCGGTTCCGTGGCTTAAAGAATTGGTTTTGCAGAATGTGAAGAACTTCTCTCATAGCTTGCCCCGTTATGCTGAGCTTGTCGAAGTATTCGGGGACCGAAGGAAACGGCGAAGCCCTCACTAAAAGACCTGCCCTGAGCTTGTCTAAGGGAATAATGTTCACATTTCATCCCCAACGCTGGACAGATAAGCTTGTTCCGTGGATAAAGGAATTGGTTTTGTAAAACGCGAAGAATATTGTAAAGTATTTTTTGGTAAAAAAGGAAAAAAAAGAAAAGGAGAAAATGAGAGAGGGAGAGGTGGAGAAAGAGTAAGAAAGAACATCCCCACACTTAAAAAACTTGTCAGGTTCGTTTAAATGTACTATCTTTACATTTACAAGAACGTAATTATGCGATAAAACAACAGTAAATGGAGCGTAAAATTAAAAATACCTTATTGAATTGGAAAAATTCTGTCAAAAGATTACCATTAATTGTTCATGGTGCAAGACAAGTAGGTAAAACATATTCCATTCTGAAATTTGGAAAACAGTATTACAAAAATATATTATACTTCAATTTTGAAAGTAATAGCCTGTTAAATAAAATATTTGAAAAAGATTTATCTCCAAATCGTATATTGAAAGAACTTTCGGTGCTGTCGGGGAAAACAATTTTAAAAAATGATAGTCTGATTTTTTTTGATGAAATTCAAACTACCGAAAAAGCACTTACGTCATTAAAATATTTTGCAGAGCAAACCTCTCAATATCACATTATCGCAGCCGGAAGTTTACTTGGAGTGGCAATAAACCGCGAAAATTATTCATTCCCTGTTGGAAAAGTTGAAATGCAAATCCTTCATCCAATGGATTTCGAAGAGTTTTTGTGGGCAATACAACAAAAGAATGGTGTGGAAATTATTCGTGAGTGTTTCAATAATAATTCGGAGTGTTCACTACATCAACATTTTATGAATTTATATAAAACCTACCTTTGTACAGGTGGAATGCCACAGGTGGTTAAAGAATATATAGAAACAAGTGATTTCGATTTTATTACAGCCATTCAAAAAAACATCAACGATGCCTATATTGCCGATATGGCTAAATATGCAAATCCAATGGAAACTGTTCGTATAATGGGGGTTTTCAATAGCATACCTGCTCAATTGGCAAAGGAAAATCAAAAATTCCAATATAAACACATAAAATCCGGTGCAAGATCAAATGTATATCAAGTATCAATAGAGTGGCTTCGAGCATCAGGAGTTATTGTGTTTAGCCCTAAAGTTACAGAAGGCAAATTCCCCTTATCAGTTTATACAGATAATAATTCTTTTAAAATTTATATGGCAGATACAGGTTTACTGCTATCGAAATTTGGAGTTTCGGCAAACGCAATATTATCGGAGGTGCAAGGATTTGATAATATAAAAGGAGTACTTGCCGAAAATTATGTAGCTGCCGCATTGTCAACAAACGAATATGTTCCAAATTATTGGGAATCGGAGGGTAAAGCAGAAGTTGATTTCATAATTCAAAACAAAAATGGAGAAATAATTCCAATAGAAGTAAAATCATCTGAAAATGTGCGTTCTAAGAGTTTACAACAATTTATATCAAGATACAAACCGGTTTATTCTATCAGAATTTCTTCCAAAAATTTCGGTTTCGAAAATAACATTAAATCAATACCTCTTTACTCTTGTTTTTGTATTTAATAAAATTATGTTCACATTTCACCCCCAGCGCTGGACAGATAAGCCGGTTGCTTGGGTAAACCCTCCATTCGGCGGGTAAAGGAATTGGTTTTGCAAAATGCGAAGAACTTTTCTCATGAGCGCAGCGAGTAATGTTGTGAAGTATTTTTTGGTAAAAAGAAATAACACCTCTACTGCCCCCAACCCCTGAAGGGGCGGCCTCCCTTTAGGGAACAAAAGGGCAGCGAAGGCAAAAACAACCATGTGGATGGATCCCTTTAGGGAATAAAAGGGCAGCGAGGGAGAAAAGCTTGATCGCCGACTTGACTGCCTTTGGCAGTAGGAGGTGAAGAAGTAAAAAGTTGAAAGATAAAAGGCTAATGGCTAAAAGGAAACAGCTTTTTTACAATGATCAAATACCAATTGTCAAACTATTTATTATTTAACCAGTAAACCATTTTAAAATAAATTCATAACTTTAAAGCAAGAAATCACAAATAAAATCATGCGTTTATACCCTGATGAAATAGATGCTTTAAAATTTGCCCTGGACGGAATCAATGATGATATTTTTATATTTGGCTCGCGTGTTGACAATACAAAAAAGGGAGGCGATATTGATTTACTGATTTTTTCAGCTATTCCGGGTTATGAGCTATCTTTAAAAATAAAACAACGTTTCTTTTCAAAATGTGAAGAAAAATTGGATGTAATCGTTATAAATCCCGATAAAATGACAAAAGAACAACATGCTTTTGTTAATTCAATAAATAAAATAAGATATCAATGACGAACAATTTACAAATACTGGCAAAGCAAAATAAAGAAAAAGTAGAATCTTCCGTTATTCTTGTGGAAGCATCTCTTTCCCGTGTCAAACAATTCGATCCGTCTGCTAATTATTCTGCTATCGAACTTGAACCTTTTGACGCACTATGTGATCGCTTTGTCAGGGCAGTTGAAGTTAGTATTCAGTTTTTTAAAACATATGAAAAACTTAAAGAAGCTATCATGTCTGATAACTTCAGGGATTTATTATTAAAGATGGAAAAGTGGGAACTTATTTCAGAAATGCCGGTATGGTTTGAAATGCGTGATGTAAGAAACCGTGTTGTACATGACTATTTACCCGAACAACGAAAAAATATGTATGATGATATCATAACCAGATTCAGCAGTGAATTAATATATACAAAAGAAAAAATAGAAAAGCTTTTATAAAAAGACAAAAGTAACCCTTGCCTACCGCCAGCCTGTCGGACGGACAGGGCAGACAGGAAGTAAAAAGTAGAAGGGGAAAAATGAGACTGAAAGAAAATAACACGTGGGCAGATCTCTTTAGAGCCTCCCTTTAGGGTCCCGAAAGCTTTCGGGAACTTAGCAAAAGCTTGCCTGTCGAAGAAAGGCGTTCTCACAGCCTGTCCCGTTTTACGGGAAGCTTGGCGAGTAACAAAAGGGCAGCGGGGAAAAAAGGGGAAAAATGAGAATGAGAAAGAGGATATGGAGTTGAAAGGAAAAAGATAGAAAGTAACAGTCAGCAGAAAAATTGAGAAAAAAACTATTTAAGTGGTTGTGTTATAATTCCTTGCGGGGGAATGATATATGTTTTGGCAGGAAAAGAAAAGCTTAGTGGTAAAAGACAATAAGCAAATACTAGTGAATAATGAACGCTATTCAAAAAGAAAAACGCCGAATTGTTATCTACTATAAGCAATTTTTAATTACTTTTGCTTAATACAATGTGCATAATGGAAAAATTATTTGAGAAATTTTATAAAAAGCTAAACTATATTTCACTCGATTTTATTCGCAGTATATATTATAACATCAATTGGGATGCACGTTTAATAGGAATAAAAGGAGCACGAGGTGTTGGTAAAACAACAATATTATTGCAATATATTAAAAAGAACCTTGAGCTTAATAGTCAAGTGCTTTATGTGAGTTTAGATAATATATGGTTTTCGAATAACTCTCTCGTTGATATGACGGATGATTTTGTTAAACGTGGGGGAAAATATCTTTTTCTTGATGAAGTACATAAATATAAAAACTGGTCTGTTGAATTAAAAAACATTTATGATGACCATCCTGATCTTAAAATTGTATTTACAGGTTCTTCATTATTAGAAATTTTAAATGCAAGAGTAGATTTAAGCCGTCGTGCTATAGTTTATAGTATGCAGGGCTTGTCTTTTCGCGAATATTTAAATTTCACACTTAATGCTGATTTCCAGTCATTAAGCGTTTCAGATATTATTAAAAATCACTTAGATATATCCAAAGACATATTAAAACATGTTAAACCATTACAATACTTTTCAAACTATTTAAAAGAAGGATATTATCCGTTTTTTAAGGAAGTTCCTGAATTATATCATATGCGTATAGAAGAAATTATTAATATGATTATCCAAATTGAACTTCCCTTAATACGAGGAATAGATATTGCCTATACAGGTAAATTAAAGCAACTTCTAATAATTATAGCGGAATCAGCTCCATTTATACCTAACATAAGTAAATTAAGCGAACGGATCATTATTAACCGAAATACTCTAATTACCTATTTGAATAATTTAAGCGATGCCCGAATTATAAATATTTTTTACCGGGACTCATCAGGAATTTCCCGTCTCCAAAAACCAGATAAAATCTTCCTCGAAAATTCAAATTTAGCATATGCTATTCATCCCGGATTAGTAGATGTTGGGAACGCATGCGAAACGTTTTTTGCTAACCAGTTAAGTAATAATCATTCAGTAAACATTCCCAAACAAGGAGATTTTTTAATCGATAACAAGCTGTTATTTGAAGTTGGCGGAAAAAATAAAGGATATAAACAAATTAGAAAAAACAATTACAAAGAATTTTTTATTGCAGCCGATGAAATAGAATACGGTTATGGTAATAAAATTCCTTTATGGCTTTTTGGTTTTTTATACTAACAAAGTCAGATATGAGTAATAAACGATCATCATCTGACACACATAGAAAAGCATTTGACACACTTCGAAAGTCATTCAGCATAGTTAGAAACTCATTCAGCATACATAGACAACAATTCAGCGCAGTTAGAAGCTTCTTCAGCACAATGGGGAGTTCGTTTTGCATTGCGGGAACAACGTTTTGCAGAATATAAAAAATCAAATTAAAAGAAAATTTTTTGTTAAAATATAAGAATCATTGTAAAATGAAAATAATTCTCGTGAACGTTGCACCTTTTATTCATGCAATAAAGCAACAATTTCAGCTTTCCTTGTTTCTTTTAACAAAATAAATGGTAAATTTGTGTAAATTGAAAACAAGACTTACAATATGCGCGATTTAGTTCAGCGAAAAATAGAACATTTTGTAAAAGAAAATTTAAGTGTTTTTCCTGTTGTTGTTATTCTGGGTCCGCGTCAGTGTGGAAAATCAACACTGATTAAAATGATGTCTGATTATTTACCAGGCTTTTTATATTTAGATTTGCAAAATCGAGATGACATTGCCAAACTAAGTGAACCAGGTTTGTTTTTTCATGCAAATCAACAAAAAACAATTTGTTTGGATGAAATTCAGTTGATTCCGGATATGTTTGGCATATTAAGAAGTGAAATTGACTTAAACAGACGACAGGGAAGATTTATCTTATTAGGATCAGCCTCCAGAGATTTAATTCAACATAGCGCTGAATCTTTGGCGGGTAGAATAGGAATAATTGAACTTACACCATTTTTAATTTCAGAGTTATGTATTGAAAAAGGTTTTGATATAAAACGTTTTTGGTTAAGAGGTGCGTACCCAGACAGCTATTTAGCTGTTTCGGATAAAGCAAGTAGTTTATGGTGTGAAAATTTTCTACGTACATATACCGAGCGTGATATACCTCAGCTTGGTTTCCAAATACCTGCAAATCAGATTAGGCGAATGCTAATTATGAGCGCGCATTCTCATGGACAGGTTTTTAATGCTTCAAAATTAGGAGAATCGCTTGGACTAACTCATCCTACCGTAAAAAGGTATCTGGACTTATTAGAACAAACATTTATCTTACGATCCTTGCAAGCATATGTGGTGAATGTAAAAAAGAGGTTGATAAAAACACCTAAGGTATATGTTAGAGATACTGGATTATTGCATCGTCTTTTGCAAATAAACGATTTCAATTCCTTAATGGGTAATCCGATATTTGGAGCCTCATGGGAAGGTTTAGTTATTGAAAACATTTGCTCATCGATTAATAATTGTGAGTTTTCATTCTTCTGTAGCGCTACAGGAGATGAATTAGACCTTATTATTCATAAGCCAAATAAAGTTATAGCCATTGAATGCAAAGCATCCACCGCTCCTAAATTGAGTAAAGGATTTTGGAGATCATTAGATATTGTGAAACCCGATAAAACATATATTGTTGCTCCGGTTAATGAAAAATATCCAATTGCTAAAAATGTAGTTGTTTGTGGATTAATTGAAGTTCTTGATTTATTAATAAAGGATCTTGATTAATTTTTGATGACAGAAAATAATTTTCAGATACTTTACAACAAACCAGAAAACCTGAACGACCTGAACTTTGGGACGGAAAAACAGCAGAAAGATGTTTGGAGACAATTATAAACAGTAATAAATTTTGGACTTCACCCTAAAAACATACCAAACATTATTAAAAGCCTTAATAAAACAAGGCTTTTGTTTTTAGAGCTTTGGGGAATATATTGCAATGAATTCAACGCAGCCTCTGTCCTACCGAAGTAAATTCAGAAGAACGGCGATGGCTCCCCTGCCTTGCCGGCAGGCAGGCTTTAGGGATGAAAGGGCAGCGCAGGAAAATGAAAAAAACCCAAAAGTAAAATTTACCTGCCGACTTGACTGCCTTTGGCAATAGGCACGGGTTATAATATTACGACATGATGTGGATAAATTTTGTTTGAAAATTGGAAGTTGAATTTCCAATTTTCAATCTTTTTTTACTATCTTTGTTAAAAACAAATGATTAAACGTAATTTATATTCCGAATTAAATTTTTCATTAAAGAAGTTTCCGGTAGTTTGCATAACCGGTCCTCGCCAATGTGGTAAAACTACATTGGCTAAGCTGATTTGTTCGGAACAGAAAAAAGACTTTGTTTATCTGGATTTAGAAAAGATAGAAGACAATAGGCGAATTCAAGATCCCGGGCTATTTTTTCAGGATAATCGCCAAAAACTTATTGTAATTGATGAAATACAACGAAAACCGGACTTGTTTCCTGAAATTCGTGCCGAAGTAGACACTGACCGCAAAGCCGGCAGATTTTTAATTCTTGGTTCCGCCAGTCCCGATATTATTATTAATACATCTGAAACATTAGCAGGACGCATAAAATATATACACTTGCATCCATTCATATTAAGTGAACTAAAAAAAACAAGCAACTGGAAAGATTTGTTTTTTTGGGGTGGTTTTCCAAATATTGTTTTGGATAATGATGCTCAGTTTCGTAAAGATTGGCTTGATAACTTTATTTACACCTACCTTGAACGGGATTTACCTATGCTTGGTTTAAAAGCTTCTCCGGTGCAGGTTCGGAGATTATGGGAAATGCTTGCTTACCAGTCCGGTAATTTACTTAATTCATCTTCTCTTGCACGTTCTTTAGGAGTATCTAATCACACAGTAAATGCTTATATGGACTATCTCGAAGGTGCTTTTATGATCTACAGGATTGAACCATTCGAAATAAACATTGGCAAGCGTATTGTGAAATCAAAAAAGGTATTTATGGCCGACACAGGCCTGCTTCATCGACTACTAAGAATAGATTCTTATGATCAACTCATGAGTACACAGTTGGCAGGACACTCCTGGGAAAACTTTGTGTTAATCCAGATACTCCCTATTATCAGAAAAAACTGGAATATATGGTTTTATCGAACACATACAGGTATCGAAGCCGATTTGGTTTTAGGTAAAGGACTTAAACCCAAAATTTGTATAGAAATAAAACTATCTTCTGCCCCGGATATAACTCGTAGCTTTGCAACAGCAATAAACGATTTACAAACAAGCAAAAATTATATTATTATTCCTGACATAAAAAAATATCGTTTAAGGAAAGATATTACTGTATGTAATATTAATGATTTTCTGGAAATGATTTTGGAATCAAAATAGTCATTTGTTTAAAAATATGATAGACTTTACCCTAAAAACATACCAAACATTATTAGAAGCCTTAATTAAACAAGACTTTTGTTTTCAGAGCTTTCAGAAATTTCTTGAAAAGTCAGAAAGTAAAATTTACCTGCCGACTTGACTGCCTTTGGCAGTAGGAGGTGAAAAGTAAAAAGATAAAAGGGCTAGTCCCTTTAGGGAACTTAGCGAGTAACTTAAGGGCAGCGGGGGGAAAAAGCATTTGACACACTTCGAAAGTCATTCAGCATACATAAACAACAATTCAGCGCAGTTAGAAGCTTCTTCAGCACAGTGGGGAGCTTGTTTTGTATCGTGGGGACATTGTTTTGCACAAATATGGCATTTTGAATAATAAACAGCATTAGAACTTGTTTCGTTTCTATAATTCACTATTTTTGCTGAGTAACAGAAATAAAATACAACAAAATGAATTATCTTGACTTTAAGCAAAAAATGTTTGAGATTGCTTGCTTCAATATTAATCAAATTTATGCATGGCAACCGCATTTCAACAGAAATAACCTGACAAGATGGATAAAAAAAGGATTACTTATCCGGTTAAGGCAAGGATATTATACATTTCCGGAGTATAAAAACAAACCGGAATTTTCATACTACTTTGCAAACAAAATATATAAGCCGTCTTACATTAGTCTTCACACTGCATTATCGTTTTATGGTATTATTCCGGAAGCAGTTGTACAAATAACAAGTGTAACATCATTAAAAACAGCAGTATTTAAAAATGATTTTGGAGAATATTCATATAAAACTTTAAAACAAGAGTTTATGTTTGGTTATGATTTAAAACAACAAACTGAAAATAAAACTTTAAATTTTGCTAAACCCGAAAAAGCCTTACTTGACTTGCTTTACCTTTATCCTTTTTATAATACTATACAAGAAATGAAAGAATTGCGTTTAGATGAGGATTTTCTTCACAATGATTTAGATATTGATAAAATGAAAGTATTTGCTGCTAAATTTAAAAACAAAGCACTTACAAAACGAGTAAAATTGCTTTTTGATGCTTATGAACTATGATAGAAATTGATTTAATAAAAAAATTTTTTCCACAGCAAATTCAGGATAATTCAATATATCATAAATATATGTTAAAGGAATATATTCAATTATTGATATTAGATTATCTATCAACAACTTCTTATATAAGGAAATTAACATTTATTGGCGGAACAAATTTGCGATTAGTAAAAGGAATAGATAGGTTCTCGGAGGATATTGATTTTGATTGTAAAGACTTATCCAGGGAGGAATTTATACAAATGACCGATGATGTCTTATTATTTTTAAACAAAAACGGTTATAGAGCAGAAACTAAAGACCATAAAAATGTTAAGTTAAAAGCATTTCGTCGAAATATTTATTTTCCTGAATTTTTATTTAATTTAGGATTAAGCGGACATCGTGAAGAACGCTTTTTAATAAAAATTGAAAGTCAAGACCAATTAATTAAATATAAGCCAATTATCGTAAATATTAAAGGTTGTGGCTTTTTTTTCCCTTTTCCTATTCCGCCTGATAAAATGCTGTGCAGTATGAAAATATCTGCTCTATTATCACGTAGTAAAGGTCGTGATTTTTATGATGTAATGTTTCTACTTGCCCAAACAGTCCCTGATTACACTTTTTTATCAAAAAAATTTGGAATTAATAATCTGTTAGAACTAAAGCAATCAGTTAAAAAGCTGCTTCATTCGGTTAACTTAAAAACGAAAATGAATGATTTTGAACATCTGCTCTTTAGTAAAAATAACAGTAATAGGATACTTCATTTTGGTAATTTTATAAATGAATTGCGAAATAATTAATAAAAGAAAATCCTTTATGAAAACCTGCTTCCGTTTCTGCTATTTGCATGCATGATAGTCCTCTTTCAAAGTACGATAACAAACTACTTTGGGAATATTACAATTACCGTGATTTTGGAATTGTTGGCGAGCCATACTTTGATGTAGATTTTTCTAAAGTTCTTTATTTAACCGATACCGGGCGAAGGTGGCTTGCCTGACTTCCTTCGGCAGTTAAACTGGCAGGCAGGAATGGAGAAAAAGTATCCATTAGAGATAAAGTAATAAATGTCAAGGATTCCCCTTTAGGTCCCGATAGCTCCCTATAATTATCGGGACGGGAAAGGGCAGCGGTGGAAAGTACCACATTATAAGCGACATTTTGAAAAAGAATTGGTATAACTTATTTTGTTTTGTTTTTTATATTAAGTAATTTTACTCATTGTGTTGAGTAAATTGTACATTATGTTTGAACGACCAGAATTACAAACACTTAAGAAAAGAATTAAAGAGCCACGAAAATTTATTCAGGTTGTCATGGGGCCGCGTCAGGTCGGTAAAACAACATTGGTAAGTCAGCTCTTTAAACAAACTACTATTCCCGGACTGTTCGAGTTTGCCGATGCTATTGCTGCAGGTAATTCAACCTGGTTACAACAAATATGGGAAACAGCACGTATTAAAATGAAAACCCAATCGGCAAATGAATTTTTATTAATCGTTGATGAAATCCAGAAGATTTCCAATTGGAGCGAAACCATTAAAAAACTTTGGGACGAAGATTCTTTTAACAATATCAATTTAAAAGTGATTATACTAGGCTCTTCACGCCTTTTACTGCAACAGGGATTAACAGAATCCTTAGCCGGACGTTTTGAAACTATGTACCTGACACACTGGACATTCGACGAAATGGAAAAGGCTTTTGGCTGGAATGCAAATACTTATGCCTGGTTTGGCGGATATCCTGGTAGTGTCAACTTAATTCATGATGAAGATCGTTGGAAAAGATACATTCGTGATTCTTTAATTGAAACAAGTATCTCAAAAGACATTCTTATGCTTACCCGAATTGATAAACCTGCTCTGTTGAAAAATCTATTTGAATTGGGATGTTTGTACTCAGGACAAATATTATCTTTTACTAAAATGCAAGGTCAGCTCCAAGATGCCGGAAATACAACAACTTTATCTCATTACCTTAAACTTTTAGAAACAGCCGGCCTGCTGGGAGGATTAGAAAAGTATTCACACACAACAATACGCAAACGCTCAAGTAGTCCTAAATTTCAAGTACATAACAATGCTCTGTTGAGTGCTCAACAAACAAAAACTTTTTCGGAAGTTCAGTTAAGTCCTGTTGAATGGGGACGAATTGCTGAGTCTACAATTGGGACACATCTTGTAAATCAATCGTTAAGAGAATATTATTCAGTTTATTATTGGAGAGATAGAAATGATGAAGTAGATTTTATTTTAGAAAAACGAGGAAAGGTAATCGCGATAGAAGTTAAAAGCAATTATTCTAAAAATAAAAAAGGGATAGATGCATTCAAAAATAAATTTAACCCTTATAAAATTTATAATATTGATAATACGGGTTTATCATGGAATGAGTTTTTGAAAATTAATCCGATTGAACTATTTTGATTTTATCATATTTTGGACTTCACCCTAAAAACATACCAAACAATATTAAAAGCCTTAATTGGCGTCTGTAAAGTAAGTTTTTTACAGAAATAGTCAAGGCTTGACTCATAAATCAAATGGTTAACATAATTAAAATTGTCGTTTTCAGCATTTTACAAAGTCAAGCCTTGACTATATGGGCATGCACTGATTAAACATGGCTTTTGTTTTCAGGGCTTAAATATAGCATGTGGTAAACCTCCCTTTAGGGAACTCAGCGAAGCGTTCTCACGAGCTCAGCGAGTAACAAAAGAACAGCGTAAGAGAAAAAAGTGACTGTGTGGGAGAGAATAATTAATAGTAGCCAATCAACAACTTATTGGCAGCCTGTCTGCCAATAGAAAAACGATCTCATGCACGAAGCATGTAGTTCTCAGTCCACAGTAAGCTACTTATTTGTAACATAAAGCTGTAAATAGTAAATTTGTATTAACTTTGTGGTTATGAGAATAAAAAATGAAATAAAAGCAAAACAAAAAACCTTTAAAGATTTATGTATAAAACATAAGGTAAAATCAATTTATGCTTTTGGTTCATCTACAACAGATAAATTTAATTCCGAGAAAAGTGATATAGACCTTATTGTAGAAATTGATGATCCCGACCCAGTTGAAAAAGGAGATAAACTACTTTCTTTATGGGATAAGTTAGAAGAATTTTTTCATCGTAAAGTTGATTTACTAACCGAATCATCCATTAAGAATCCTATATTAAAAAGAAACATTAATTCAACAAAAATATTAATTTATGACGGAACAGGGCAAAAAGTTTTTATCTGATATTATCATAGCAATTGAATTAATTGAATCTTTTATATGCGATATTGACTCATTTCATGATTATGAATCCGATTTAAAAACTCAAAGCGCTGTTGAAAGGCAGCTAAGTATCGTTGGAGAAGCAGTAAATAAATTCAAACAAACCTGCCCCGATGAACCCCTTAATAATACTCATCAAATTGTTGGATTTCGAAACAGAATTATACATGCATATGATAGTATCGATAATTCTATTGTGTGGGCAATCTTAAAAAAATATTTAATCCCTCTAAAAGATGAAGTATTAAAAAAAACTAATCACTAAACCCTTAAGAATTAGCGATCTAATAGCTTGTCCTGTTTTTTGATACTTACTTGTAGCATGAAACTTTTATCAGTGTAAATATGCGTTACTTACATCTGTTTAATCCATGCATGCCTACCTAAGGTGGATTCTATTTTTAATGTTCACATTTCATCCTCAACGTTGGACAGAGAAGCCGGTTCCGTGGGCAAATCCTCCTTCCGGCGGGGAAAGTAGCTTGTTTTATAAAATGCTAAGAACTTCTCTCATGACCGAAGGGAATAATATTGTGAAGGATACAGGAAACAACGGAAATAACTTAACCATAGATAAAATATCTTACAATATTGGAATTTGATTTCGTTTTTGTAAGCTTGTGTTATGATTAAACGAAAAGCTGAAAAAGAATTAATATATGCCGGGAATTTAGACCAAAAAAAATCCGACGCCATTAATGTCATTGGGTGGAAACATCTTGAAAATCCGGATACTTTTTTTAATGAAAAATAAACAAGTGGACAAATAAACCAATTTAAAAATAAATTCTTAACTTTAAACTTATTAACACCATCAGTTGTTAAAATTTTGAACCTGCCCGTCCGGTTTAGCTGCCGGAGGCATGGCAGGTGGGCTTTGAACTTGAAACTAATTAAATGAATCGTCGCGCATTATTTATAAACACCTTTTTTGATATACTTGCACTGTTTGTTGCATTCTTTATCATGATATGGATTAAGCCCGCAACAAAACGGGTTTATTTGCCCAATTATATTATTCCTTTCCTCATTTTTGTATTCACCTGGGTTATTGTTTCCTTAATCACAAAAAAATATTCTGCTCCCGAACGCTTAAAATTAAGTCGTGCCATTCTGCATATAATAATTATCAATCTTTTAATAACCGGAATTGCCGCAATTTCAATGTTTATGTTACGATCCGAATTTTTTTCGCGACTGATTTTTGGTGGGATTATTATTTTAACCACACTTATCGAAATATTTTTTGCTTTTTGCGATTATTATATCTGTAATGCTAAAACAGGAACCGATTCTTCAAAAGTATTTGAAGCCTATCAGCGTATTGCAGGGCGTCGTGCCGAGGTTCCTGTTTCGGAGCTTTATCCCAAAGAATTTGCTCTCGAGCCCGTACCCGAAAATATTAAAGAATCCATTGTCGAAGAATCCAGCCTGGAGGTTTTTCAATTTATTTCAGAAAATATAGATCTTAATATTACCGATTATTCCATACTTTCAACAACAACACGATTTAATGTTGATAAACTTCAGGAAAATATCTATTTAAAAATTGTTAATCTTAAACGAATCAATGATATTCGGTTTATCAATAAGTTTTTCGAGTCCGTTAATCGCAAACTGATCGATGAAGGATTTTTTATCGGATGTGTCGAAACTAAAGATCAACGTAAAAAAAGATTGTTAAAAAAGTATCCGCCTGTATTAAACCGGATTTATTATTTTTTTGATTTTATTATTAAGCGGATATTTCCAAAATTTAATCTTACAAAACGTATTTACTTTTTTCTTACACGTGGCGAAAACAGGGTGGTATCTAAGGCAGAAACTTTTGGTCGTTTGTATTCCTGCGGATTTCGGATAATAAATGAAAAAGAAATTGGTGGCTGGCTCTATTTTGTGGCCACAAAAGCCCGTGAACCTTTTTTCGATATGGAACCAACTTACGGCCCGCTGGTAAAACTACGACGCGTAGGTAAAAACGGGAAAATTATTAACGTTTACAAATTACGAACCATGCATCCCTATGCAGAATATTTACAGGAGTATGTGTATGATAAATCTGATTTACAAGAAGGAGGTAAATTTAAAGATGATTTCAGGATAACTACTATAGGAAAAATTTTCAGAAAATTCTGGATTGATGAATTACCAATGCTCATTAATTATTTCAGGGGAGAAATGAAACTTGTTGGCGTTCGTCCTTTAAGTGAACATTATTTTAGT
>JAUWQL010000040.1 GCA_030611105.1 Bacteroidales bacterium | reverse complement strand
GTTCTTTGTAGAATGAACGATGGTATTGAATATCGTGGTTTTTGACAAGATATAGTTGAAGATTTAGGTGCATATGCAGGTGTTCCTGTTTGGAACGGTTTAACAAATGAGTTCCATCCAACTCAAATATTAGCTGATTTCTTAACTATGATGGAATATTCTGATAAGCCTTTACATCAGGTAACTTTTGCTTATGTTGGCGATGCCAGAAATAATATGGGTAATTCATTAATGATTGGTGCTGCTAAAATGGGAATGAAATTCCGTTCAGTTGCTCCAAAAAGCGTTCAACCAACTGCTGAAATAATTGCTCAGGCTAATGAAATTGCAAAAGAAACCGGTGCTGAAATTATAGTTACCGATAATGTTGCGGAAGGTGTTAAAGGCTGTGATTTTATTTATACTGATGTTTGGGTTTCAATGGGAGAACCAGACGAAGTATGGAAAGAAAGAATTGAATTACTTAAACCATACCAGGTAAACAAACAAATGATGGATTTAACGGGTAATTCAAAATGTAAATTCATGCATTGTTTACCGGCATTCCATAATAGAGAAACTACTGTTGGGGAAGAAATTTTCCAAAAGTTTGGTTTAGATGGAATGGAAGTTACTGATGAAGTATTTGAATCACCTGCATCAGTCGTTTTTGATGAAGCTGAAAACAGATTGCATACCATTAAAGCTGTTATGGTTGCTACATTAGGAGCATAAAACTGATTTTATATAATCAAAGGGTGTCATCCCGATAACTATCGGGAGATGCCCTTTTTTATTATTCGAATATTATAAACTGATAAGATCAAAATAATTGGGATGAAAGCAATCTCAAAACTTTGAACCCGACTCAACCAAATAACTACAATTCCAATTAGCATAGCTTGTAAAATAATAGACAAATACATTTTCAATTTAACATTGTTTTTGATTTGGTAAAATATAATTACCAAATATAATGGATTACACCACAGTAGATTAAAATTATTTTTTAGCTCATCATGTTCTGTTAGTAGCCAAACTATTGATATCAGTAATCCTATTATACCTATTATTAAAAAAACAGACAGTTGTATTTTCGATGATTTATAGATTAAAACAATTATTAGCAATACAGAAAACAGAAGTATGGGATTTAATAAGAATGGATAATTTGATTTGCTCTTTTCAACTTTATTAAATGTTGTTTCACTACGTACAAGCTTCTCATTATTTACCTTTATATTATTTAATCCCCAATAAAGATAATCCGGTAAAAACATGCTTTCGTAATTATCTATCTTTTTATCAACACCTGTTCCAAAAATTAAGTTCATTCCAAATTTTAACCAAAGTCTGTTTGTAAGGAATTCATTAATTAAAATTCTATATGTTTTATTCGTGATTTTCTTTTTTAAATCTGTTTCGATATTATTAAATATTAAGTCTCGTAGTTCGGAAGTGCAATTTTTTTTTGAAAATTCATAATAATAATACCTGTTTTCAGGCCTATACGAATACTCTAATCTGCGTATAATTTTAATTTCGTTTTCATCGGATAAATTTAATTTCTGTTCTATTATTTGTCTGTCTTCACGGAAGTAAGTTCTGAAAAATCTATTTGTACTATGAATTCCTAACTTGTATTTTAATTTACCTTTTACAAATTTTAAATAGAAGTTGGGTGTATCAAAATCAAAAAGACCAAAGTTATATACAATATCTATAGATTTATTATGGTCAATAACCCTAATTGCACTATGCCCCCATGATGAAAAAGATTCAGCTCCACTAGAACATGTCAATAAGCTAATTTCAATCCGATTATTTGGATATATAGATTGTATTCCTAACAGGAAGAATATTACTAAAACTAATAAGTGATTTTTTAATTTTGGTATTTTAATATTTACATACATTTATTAAGGATTGTACTTATATTTTATGATTAAATATTCCAAGAGGATCAACAAAACTATTTATAACAGATTTAGTTTCTGATTTTGCTGCTTGCGATGTTATGGTCATTACAGGAACTTTTGAATAATTAATTATTTGATGGGCAAATGCGCCTATATAGTTATCAAAACGATATTTTTCCTTATGTGTCATTATTACAATTAAATCAGAATTAATTTTTTCTGAATATTCCAGTATGTCTTTATAAGCATAAGGCTTAAGTTTTTTTATCAGGTTAATTGTATAATTAATTCTATTTTTTTTAAGAGTTTTCTCAAGTTTATTAACCTTCCTTTTAATTCTAAAATTACGAGTCCCAAAACCAGGAAAAAGTACCGAAACAAAATGCAAGGTTGCATTTGAATACTGATTAAATGCAATTGCAGATAATATTTGCCTGTCCGTATCTTCAGACAAATCTATTGGAACTACAATATTACTTATTTCAGTATCTATTTTATTTTTAATTGTTATAACCGGGCATTTAGATTCTGTTATTACATGTGTTACAGTTGAGCCAAGAATTTTATTTTCTTTTTCTTCTTTATGCTTGTCGCATAAAACAATAAGTCTGGAATCAACAGACATTGAATATTTTAATATTTGCTCATGAATACGACCAAAAAGAACTTTTAGTTCAAATTTAATTTCAGTATGTTGCGCAGCTATCTTTTTAAGGTTTTCAAACGATGCTTGGGTAATTTTTTCTTTTGTTTCTTTAGTAAGGACCAATTTGTTCCACCAATCTGTAATTTCAATAATATTAATCAAATGAATTTTACCCTTAAGCAGTTTGGCCAGGAAAATAGCTTCTTCCAGAGAATTTTCCGAGTCGCTCGAAAAATTCACAGGAACTATAATATCTTTTTTGAATTTTTCCATATTTAACTAATTAATTAATGGTTTTATTTAAAAAACTCCTTTTACAAAATGCCAGGTTATATATATTGAAGCTGCCAGTTTTAGTCCAACACCAAAAAGAAATCCTAAGAAAGCTCCCAAACCAGCTCTGAACGCATCTTTATTATTTGCTCCTTTAATTGATTCGCCAATAATAGCACCTACTAAAGGACCTAGAATTAGTCCCAGCGGACCAAGAAAAATCATTCCTATAATCATACCAATAGTGGCACCCCACATTCCTGCTTTGCTTCCTCCAAATTTTTTGGTTCCCCAAATCGGAACAATATAATCCAGAACTGTTACAATTATTGCAACGAATGCAAGAATCAATAAAAAATTAGTTGAGTATTCAGATTCGCCAAATTTAGTAAAATGTAAAACGAGAATTCCTAAAAAACTTATTGGTGGACCCGGAATAATAGGTAAAATACAACCCAAAAGACCAATAATAATTAGTATAACAGCTATTGCAAGTAAAAAGTAATCCATAAATCACAAATATTTAGTAATAGATGATAAAATTAATAATTAAATCAATTTATCAAAATAAGAGCTGAAATGATTGGTTGTTAAAGAAGTTTTTTATGTACAATTGATTTTATCCCTTTAACATCGGTTTTAAGATTACAAGATGAACATCCACATGAATTTTTAGATTTAATAATAAAAACCTGAATAAAATTAAAAACAGTATAAGCTACAGAAGCAAGAATCAATATAATTACAATTATTTCCTGTGTGTTCATCGTATTAAATTATTAATGATCCAATCTGGTGTATTAATAAAGACATAAACCAGGCCAAAAATGTTGTGTAAAGCATAGTAAAAATTGCCCATTTCCAATGACCAGATTCTTTGCTTATGGCTACAATCGAAGCTATGCAAGGAAAATAGAGTAAAATAAATATCAGAAAACCGTATGCTACAAGTGGAGTAAATACAGGATTGCCGTTTTCATCTTTTTCATTTTGTAATCTGTTTATAAGATTATTCAAGCTTTCTTCTTCTTCAACCTGATATAAAACCCCCATTGTACTAACAACAATTTCTTTTGCAGCAACACCCGATAAAATACTAACACTCATTTTCCAATCAAATCCCAGTGGTTTCATTACGGGTTCAATAAATTTCCCAATTCTTCCAATGTATGATTTAGCTTGTTTCTCTGAATTTTTATCAGCTAAAATTTGATGTATTTGTTCATCTTTATTTGAGGCATTTTCTTTTGTAATTTGTTCTATTTTTTCGTCATAATTAACAGAGTATTCAATGTTTTTTGGATAATAACCCAAAGCCCATATTATTATTGATGCAACTAGGATTATACCACCCATTTTTTTAATATACTGAGCACCTTTAAACCACATATGTCGGGTTAAATTGCGCAAAGTAGGAACCCGATATGGCGGCAACTCCATAACGAATGGAGTTTCTTTTGATTTAAAAATCGTTTTCTTAAAAATAATAGCAACAATTGCAGCTACAGCTATACCAATTATATACATAGAAAACAGAACCAATCCGGGTCGTTCAACAAAAAAAGCTGAAATAATTAAAACATAAACAGGTAAACGGGCACTGCACGACATAAACGGATTTATAAGCATAGTCAGAATTCTGTTTTGCCTGTTTTCAATTGTTCGTGTTGCCATTATTGCCGGAACATTGCAACCAAATCCCATAATAAGTGGAATAAATGATTTCCCATGCAAGCCGATTTTATGCATTAAACGGTCCATAATAAATGCCGCTCGTGCCATATAACCGGTATCCTCCATTAAGGATATAAAAAAGAACAGGATTAAAATATTTGGAAGAAAAATTATAACGCCACCAACACCTCCAATAACGCCGTCTATCAGCAAATCTTTTAAAGGCCCGTCCGCCATTATTTTACTTATTGATTCACCTAAAAGATTTACAAACAAATCAATCCACTCCATAGGGTATTGACCCAATGTAAAGGTGGACTGAAACATAAACCACAAAAAGAAAATAAAAAAAGGGAATCCCAGGTATTTATGAGTTAAGAATTTATCTATCTTTTCGGTCTTTTTTCTTCTTGTATTTATATTGCCTTTATATGTTTCTTTTAATGCGCCTGCTATAAATCCATATTTAGCATCTGTAATTATGGTTTCACTATCTTCAGTAATTAAAGATTCGAGCTTTTTAATTTCTTTTTCGGCAACTTCTTTTATGGTTTCGTAATTACCCCATTTCGATAAAGTGAAATTTGCCGATGCATCTTTTTCTAAAAGTTTAATAGCATAAAAACGTGAGGAAACAATATCGGTTAGCTTTTTGTTTTCCCAAATTTCGTCTTGAATATTTCGAATCGATTTTTCAACATCTTTTCCATAATTAATATGTATGTGCCGAACGGTAGGGTCTTTATCCTCATAAACCTCAATCACTTTTTTGAAGAGATCATTTATTCCAAACCCTTTTGAACCAATAGTTGGTATAATTGGTATACCAATCATTTTACCTAAAGATTTAAAATCAAATTCATCTCCTTTTTTTCTTAACTCATCATACATGTTTAAAGCAATAATAACTTTAATATCCATGTCGATTAATTGAGTTGTTAAATAAAAATTCCGTTCTAAATTGGAGGCATCAACAACATTAATAATCACATCGGGCATTTCGCCGAAAATGTATTTTCTAACAAGTAATTCTTCGGGCGAATAAGTAGAAAGCGAATAAGTTCCGGGTAGATCGGTAATGTTTAAAGTATAATCACGAATTTTACACTGTGCACTTTTTGAATCAACGGTTACTCCGCTATAATTCCCAACATGTTCTTTGGAGCGAGAGGCAAAATTAAAAAGAGAAGTTTTTCCTGAATTTGGATTTCCAACTAATGCAACTTGAATTTCTTTTCCTTTTTTCCTTGCTGAAGTTTTTAATATTTCCTCTGATATAACACCATTATATTTGTTTATTTCAAGTTGTTTTGCTTCTTCTTTAGTAATAACTTCAATGAGCGAAGCTTCACTTCTGCGTAGTGATACTTCATATCCCATAATACTATATTCAACAGGATCTTTTAAAGGAGCATTTTTAATAACGGTAATTTTCTTGCCTTTTACAAAACCCATTTCGGTAATACGTTTACGAAAGGCGCCACGACCACGTACTTTAGTTATATAACCTACTTCGTTATCTTTTAATTGAGATAATCTCATCTTGTTTTATTTCCTGCTTCCCGATTATGAAATTTTGCACAAAAGTACTTTTAATAATATGATCCTGCAATACCTTATATTGGGTATTTTTTAACATCAAATAAATATCTTTTGTTTAAAATAACTCTATAATAATTTATAATGTTTTAAGTTTGTGTTAAGGCTCCCTTAATTAAATAATGATGGAACAAGATAACATATACGAGAGTTTAAAAGAATTATTAGCTAAATCAGGCGGGAAATATAGTATTCTTGAAGAACAGATTGATGTAGAGCTACAAGTTGAATTCTTTGAATTAGTAAATAAGTATTTGAAAAACAAAAGAAATTCTGAAGATATTTTTTCCGATGAAGATAAACTTTATAATACGGATATTGCAGACGATAAAAAGAAAACAATTCTGGTAGAGTTATCTAATGATGAAAATGTTGAAGCTTATAGAATAATAGAACGGTTTATTAAAGCTGATATTAATGAATTAAAATCCTGGAGCATTTTAGCTCTTCAACATGCAAGAATAGGCCTTGAAACTTATTTATTAGACGAACAGCAAGTTTTTATTTCAACAGGTTTAGGCGGAAAAGGTGAAAAACTCAGGTATTTTATTTCTGGTAAACTGAAGCTTGGCGATGTTTTTTCTGAAACTCAAAAAAAGGTTATTCAATCGGAGTTTGATTTTACTTTTAAGGAGTTAAATTCAGAAATTGAGAGAATAGATTTTATAAATGAGTATTTTACTTTATTTGCATTAATTCCGATTGATGTTTCAATAAGTGAAGTAGTTTTAAAAGCAATTAAGGAATGTAATAACTATGGTGATTTTCTTCATCAGAAATATCTGGTGACAAATGTTAAGATGTTAAATATTAAAGATATAATCTGGCATTTCAAGAAGAAGGGAGTCTGATAAATTAAAAAAATAAAATTTAGATGAAAAATTATGTAAATATTGCTTTACAGGTATTGCCTAAATCGAAAACAAAAGAAACATATGATTTAGTAGATGATGCAATTAAAGTTATTCAGGATTCGGGTTTAAAATATCAGGTATGTCCTTTCGAAACAGTAATTGAAGGACCTTATGATGAGATTATGAAACTGGTTGAAAAAGTTCAGGAAACCTGTTTTAATGAAGGAGCAGAAGAATTATTAATTTATATTAAAATACAAAACAGGAAAGATAGCAAAGTTACTATCGAAGAAAAAATGAGAAAATATTATTAGTGTTTGTCCATAAAGTCATCGGATGACTATCTAAGTAAAAAGCTGGTTTTAAAGCCAGCTTTTATTTTTATTCATTATTTGTCACCCAAATCATCGAATTCTACGTCTGAAGAATACCCTTCTGCTTTTGTAGTTTCTAATTCAGAAGAAACTTCCTTAGAAGCAACTTCTTCAGAAGATTCAGTAGAAACTTCAGTTGTAGTTTCATCTACAGCTTCAACAGCTTCAACAGTTCCAACAGTTTCGAATGGTTCCGGTTCAGGAGCATTTTCCTTGATAAAGTCAATTACTTCTTGTAGATTTTCTATGAATTTATCAAAATCTTCTTTGTACAAGAAAACTTTGTGTTTTTCAAAATAATGTCTTCCGTCACGATTAAATTTTTTCTTACTCTCAGTAATGGTTAAATAATAATCATTTCTTCTTGTTGCTTTAACATCAAGAAAGTAAGTCCTTTTCCCTGCTCTTACAACTTTAGAGAAAATTTCTTCACGTACATTTTCACTACCTTTGTTCTCTAATCCTTCTTTTTTGTCGTATCCGTCCATCATAAAATAATTTGATTGTTTTAAAATTATCAACACTCAAATGTAAAAAAATATTTAATATTTCATTGTATTATTGATTTTTTTTAAAAGAACGATTTTAACAAGATTTTAACAAAAAGATTGTCAGTTGTTTAAACATGAAGGATTACAGCAATTAATTACAAATTTGAGTGATTTTTTTTTACTAAACTCTGGTATGGCTTGCAAAAAAACATTTACTTTGCAGGCTTTAAGACTAAACTGTAAATATTTTAAGGAGTTCTTATAAAATGGTAAGCAGAAGATTATTACGTATTAAAACTCTTCAAATCTGTTATGCTTATTTAAAATCGAGCGAGCAATCAATAAATCAGGCAGAAAAGGAATTATTTTTTAGTATTCAAAAGTCATACGACTTATATCATTATCTAATACTTTTAATTTTAGATGTGGTTAATTTTGCTGAATCAAGAATTGAATTGGCAAAACAGAAACGAATGCCAACTCCTGAAGATATAAATCCAAATACAAAATTTATCGATAACAAATTGATTAAGCTTCTCAATGATAATTATGAGCTTAAAAAATATTTAAACGATCAAAAATTAAGTTGGGTAAATTATCCGGAGTTAATAAGAAATCTTTATAATGAAATCCGTGAATCTGAATTATATAAAAATTATATGTTATCGGATTCTAATGACTTCAATGAGGATAAGAAATTTATTTCCAACGTTTTTTCAAAGATTATTATAAACCATGAGCCTTTATATCAGAATCTTGAAGAACAGAGTATTTTCTGGAACGATGATATTGAATTTGTAATTGGAATGATTATTAAATCGTTCCGTTCATTTAAAGCATCGAGTGATGAGAATGTTAAATTGATGCCTCTTTTTAAAAATGAAGAAGATAAAGATTTTGTAAAAAAATTATTCAGAAAAACAGTTCTTAATCATAAAGAAAACGAAGAGCTTATATCAAAGTTTATAAAAAACTGGGATGTTGAGCGTGTAGCTTTTATTGATATTATTGTTATGAGCCTTGCAATTGCCGAAATGACAGAGTTTTCTGAAATTCCGATTAAGGTGAGTTTAGATGAATATATCGAAATAGCTAAATTTTATAGCACGCAAAAAAGTAATATATTTATAAACGGGATACTTGATAAAATCGTTGAGTATCTTAAAAAAGAAGGAAAAATAAAGAAAGTTGGAAGAGGGTTAATAGGCGAAAGCACTTAATCTTTTCAAGAAGAACAAAATGTTTTGTAAAAGGCGGATGAATTTCAAAATATGATTTTTAGAAACGAAATATTGTTAACTGTTATAATAATTGCCAATCTGGTAAGTTTGTCATGTTCAAACAATCATGATAAAACAATTACCAGTGTTGAGCTTGTTGAATCTACCGGATGTCCGGTTATTAAATTTGACACAACTTATCACGATTTTGGCACATTAGTTCAGGGAGAACAGGTTTCTTTCACTTTCAAATTCTCAAATACAGGAACATCAAATTTAATAATTAACGATGCTTATTCAACTTGCGGTTGTACTGTGCCGGATTATAGCAAAGAGCCTCTTGCTCCTGGCAAAGAAGGAAAAATAGAAGTAATTTTTAATAGTGAAGGAAAAAAAGGACTTCAGTATAAAACTGTTACACTTAAGCTAAATACTAAAATAAAAGAAAAGACTTTAACAATTAAAGCAAACGTTTCAGAAAATAATTATAAATCTTAATAACAAAAAATCATGAACAATTTATTGTATGTATTATTAATGCAACAAACTGAAGGACAAAACCCTTTAACATCTTTTTTACCTTTATTATTAATTATCGTAGTTTTTTATTTCTTTATGATTCGTCCTCAAATGAAGCGTCAGAAAGACTTGAGAAAATACAGAGAAGCATTACAAAAAGGCGATAAAGTTATTACAACCGGTGGTATTTATGGGAAAATAAATGCAATTAAAGATAATCACATTATTGTTGAAATTGACGATAATGTGAAAATAAAAATTGATAAAAGTGCTATTTTAAAAGATTCTTCCGATATTAGTACTGCAAAATAGTTTAACCATAAAGCGTTTATTACTATTTTGTTTTAAACGCTTTTTTTTATAACAATCGTGGTAGCAAAAAATATTGAAGATAATATCAGAAAGTTTCTTGATAAAAGGAATATAAAAGCAGACAGAAGGCTTATTGTATTTTTATTTTTTGTAGTATTATCTACCATATTTTGGTTTCTGAACCAGTTAGAAGAGGAATACGTTACTGAAATTTCGCTTCCTGTTCGGTATACAAATTTCCCGAGCGATAAAATTTTAGTTAATGATTTGCCAAATCATTTCGATTTACGTGTTCGTGCACATGGTTATAAATTATTGGAATATAAAATCAGCAATAAATTCCTACCATTCTCAATAAATGTAAATTCGGTTACTTTAAGAATGCATTCCCAATCGAATTATTCTAAGTTTTTTTCATTAACCCGATTGTTAAATGGAGATATTGAAGATCATTTAAGATCAGAGTTTGAGATTGTGTCGATTTCACCTGATACATTATTTTTTGAATTTGCCAACAGGATATTTAAGAAAGTCCCGGTAGTTTCTCAGTTAAATATAGTTCCTGCTTCTCAATATATGATAAAAGGTAATATTCAATTTGATCCGGATAGCATTACTATTTCAGGTGCAAATCCTATTGTCGATACCATTGAGCAAGTATATACCAGGCAATTAGATTTACTTGATTTAAATAAGAATTATAATGATGAAGTTGATTTATCAGAAATAAGAAATGTTAAATTTTCTGATAAAGAAGTAGATGTTATAGTTAGTATTGAAAAATTTACAGAGGGATCACAAAAAGTAAAGTTAAATGTCATTAACGTTCCCGATTCATTAATTATTAGAACTTTTCCAAAAGAAATTACGGTTACCTATTTTGTTGCTTTAAGCGATTACGAAAAAGTATTACCACAATTATTTGAGGTTGTTGTTGATTATAATGAAATTGCAAATCAAGGAAATAAGTTGAATATATCTATTCATAACTTTCCTGATTATATACAGTCTTTACGTTATAATCCAAAATCAGTTGAATATATTATCGAAAGAAAATAATGATTAAGGTTGGTTTAACAGGAGGTATTGGTAGTGGAAAAACCTTAGTGAGCGAGATTTTTTTTCGTTTAGGCATTCCTGTATTTAATGCAGATTACGAAGCTAAAACAATTCTGGATACCGATAAAGAAGTTATTCAGCAAATCACAAATAATTTTGGTGCTATATATACCGAAAATGGGATTAACAGGGAAGAACTAGCATCAATAATATTTAATGATCAAGTTGCACTTAAAACAATAAATTCAATTATTCATCCCAAAGTGCGTGAGTATTTTCATAGCTGGGTTGCGAAACATGTTAACGCAAAGTATGTAATCGAAGAAGCTGCAATTTTATTTGAGAGCAATGCGTATAAAGAACTGGATGTTACAATAAATGTACATGCTGATGAGTTGATTAGAATTAATCGTGTTATAGAAAGAGATAAAACTACTGTTGAAGCTGTAAAAAACAGAATGAAAAATCAGTTAAGCGATGATGAAAGAATTAAACTTGCTAATTACACGATTTATAATAGTGGCGATAAAATGGTATTACCACAAGTTTTAGAAATACACAATCAAATTTTAAAAAGGATAAAATAAAATGGGAAAGTTTGGAAAGTGGATAGCCGGTGGTCTCGGTTGGGCATTTTTTGGACCAATAGGCGGGATTTTAGGTTTTGCCTTAGGATCATTATTTGAAACACCGGAATTTGCAAAAACAAAAGGATATTCGGCAACAACTACCGGAAGTTTTGCAATGACATTATTAGTTTTGGTTGCAGCTGTGATGAAAGCAGATGGCAGAGTTTTAAAATCAGAATTAAATTATATAAAGAAATATTTTGTTCAATCTTTTGGCGAAGATTCGGCAGTTGAAGCTATTAAAATGCTTCGCGATATTTTAAATCAAGATATTCCAATTGATTCCATTGGATTACAAATTAAACAAAACCTTGATTATTCTTCACGTTTGCAATTATTACACCTGTTATTTGGAGTAGCTAAAGCCGACGGGCAGGTTGATATATCAGAGTTAAATACTATAGTCTCAATTGCCGGTTATGTGGGCATTAGCTCAAAAGACTTTGAATCAATTAAATCAATGTTTGTTGAGGATGTTGATTCTGTATATAAAATTTTAGAAATTGATCGAAATGCAAGTGATAATGAGGTTAAGAAAGCCTATCGTAAAATGGCTGTTAAGTTTCATCCTGATAAAGTGAGTCATTTAGGCGAAGATTTCCGGATAAAGGCTAAAGAAAAATTCCAAAAGGTAAACGAAGCTTACGAGAAAATTAAAAAGGAGAGAGGCATAAATTAGTTCTTTATATGCAACTTGTTGTATAAAAAGATTTTAGCTATGAATAAAGAAACAGCCATAAAACTTTTTGAATCGAAACAAATTCGTACTGTTTGGGATGACAATAAAGAAAAATGGTATTTTTCCGTACAGGATATTGTACAAATACTATCTGAAAGTAGAGATGTAAAACAATATATAAAAAGAGTGCGAAGCCGTGATACTGAATTGAATTACAACTGGGGTACAATTTGCACCCCAGTTCAAATGCAAGCAGCAGACGGGAAATTACGTAAAATACAAGCATCTGACACTGAAGGGATTTTAAGAATTATTCAATCCATTCCGTCACCAAAAGCAGAACCTTTTGAAAGATGGTTAGCAAAAGTAGGAGCAGAACGAATTGAAGAAACCGAAGATCCTGAAAAGGCTTTTGAAAGAGCAATGGAAACCTATCTAAAAAAAGGTTATAGCAAAGAGTGGATAAATCAACGACTAAAAAGTATCGAAATCCGTAAAGAACTTACTGACGAATGGGAAGAACGAGATGTAAAAAAAGGTTTGGAATATGCAATGCTTACCGATGAAATTACCAAAGCATGGAGTGGTTTTACAACAAAACAATACAAAAGTATTAAAGACCTGAAAAAAGAAAACCTCAGAGATAACATGAGCAATCTGGAACTTGTGCTTAACATGTTAGAGGAAGCATCTACCACTGAAATATCAAAAGACAAAGAACCAAAGGGTTTTAAGGAGAGCAAAGATGTAGCGAAAAAAGGAGGGAAAGTAGCAAAAGCTGCTCGTGTACAATTGGAAAAAACTACAGGCAAAAGAGTAATTACAAAGCAGAATGCAAAATCATTACGTCCTAATAATAATAAAGAATTAGAAAAATAAGATGGAGCTGAAACCCTATCAACAAGAAGTAATAAACGATTTAAGCAATTTTATTGAGCAACTTGATCTTGTAGAAAGTAAGAATGGTTTTGCAAATTCATTTGCTTATTGACACTACCTAAAGAATAGATTAGTAATAATTTTAGATATTTTTTTGGAAAACTATTTTTGATTATAAAATTGAATTGTATTTTTACAGTTCATAAAAATGAAAACCAGAATTTATGTTAAAAGATATTTTGTCAATTTCGGGGTACGGTGGATTATATAAATTTATTTCACAGGGAAGAACAGGTATTATAGTTGAATCGTTTGAAGATAAAAAACGAATGAATGCAAGTGCTACAGTTAAAATTAGTGCATTGGAAGATATCGCTATTTTTACTGATACGGAAGACTTGCCTTTAAAAGATGTTTTTAAAGTAATCTCAGAAAAAGAAAATGGAGGCGAAGCAATTAATCATAAATCATCGGCAGATGAGCTTAAGACATACTTTGCCGAAGTATTGCCCGATTACGATAGAGACAGAGTATATGTATCTGATATTAAGAAAGTAATAAACTGGTATAACCTTCTTCTTAAATTCGAGATGCTTAATTTTGACGAGGAAGAAGGTGTCGAAGATAAGGAGAATAAAGAAGCAGATAAAGCAGAAGCTAAAAAGGAGAAAACGCCGGTAAAAAAGGAAAAGCCGGAAGCAAAACAAACAAAAACGGCACCAAAAAAGAAACCTGTGCAATCATCAGTTGGGAGGTCAAACCAGAAAAATAAATAGACCCAAATAACTATAAAAGTAATCCGCCCCAGGGCGGATTTTTTAATCAAATTTTTTTGCAGCTTCCCAAACAACATTCATTTCGTCTAAAGACATTTTTTTTAACGACAAACCCTTTTTTATGGTTTGCTCTTCGAGATAATTGAAGCGTTTTATAAACTTCTTATTTGTTCTTTCCAGCGCGGT
Source organism: Bacteroidales bacterium (assembly GCA_030611105.1). Classification (GTDB taxonomy): domain Bacteria; phylum Bacteroidota; class Bacteroidia; order Bacteroidales; family UBA12077; genus UBA12077. Next base: position 14,178 of record JAUWQL010000040.1, on the reverse strand, counting down.
TTCAGGATCAATATCATAAAGCCGGGCTGCATTTATTAACGAGAAAAATAAATCTCCAAATTCGGCCTCTGTTTTTTCCTGATCTCCAGTTTCAACTTCGTGTTGTAACTCATTTAATTCTTCTTTTACTTTATCCCAAATCTGGCTTCTTTCATCCCAGTCGAAGCCTACACCACGAACTTTCTGCTGAATTCTGTTTGCTTTTACCAATGCAGGTAACGATTCAGGAACTCCTGATAATACGGAGTTATCCCTGTCTTTTTCTTTCAATTTAATTTCTTCCCAGTTTTCTTCAACTTCTTTATGATCTTTAACTTTCACATCTCCAAATACATGTGGGTGGCGATGAATTAGTTTTTCGTTTATTCCATTGATAACATCCGTTATATCAAATTCGTTTTTTTCAGATCCAATTTTGGCGTAAAAAACAATATGAAGAAGTAAGTCGCCTAATTCTTTTTTAATATCCTTCATATCATTTTTTATGATAGCATCGGCAAGTTCATAAGTTTCTTCAATGGTAAGAGAGCGTAAGGTTTCAATAGTCTGTTTTTGATCCCACGGACACTTTTCTCTTAATTCATTCATTATCTCTAATAAACGATCAAATGCTTCCAATTCCCTTTTCATTTATATTTTATTTAAGTTTTTAATATTTGATTCTTAAAGCAAAGGTGCTTAGCGAATTTGCAAACAGGCCGAGAATAAAATTTCTAATTTAGTGGAATCTTATGGAATAAGTCGCTTAGCACCTTTATAGATTGAAAAATTTAAATTTAATATTAATATCATAATTTTTATTGAAACTTTATTCTAATCGAAGAGTTTGTATCTAAATTCAGAAGTTCGGCTGCATTACCGCCATTTATAGCAATTTCCAATAAATTTAAAGAATTAAAAATAGCTAGTATTTCTCCAATAGTTGTTTCCTGGTATGATTTATTAATTTTTGATATCACGTAATGATTGCTTTGTACATATATTTTAAATGATCTTTTGTTTCCTATACGATTAAACAAGTCATAAGAAACATTTGTGATAGCATTCTGAAACGAATCAATATAAACTACACTTCCTGTGATAACCGATTCGTCGATTGTTGCACGTAATGGAACTCTTCTTGTAATATCTTTAAGTTTAGAACCCAATGAATCAAATGTATCTCCTTTTATAAGTTTACAAGCTACTTTCGAGTAAACATCCAAAACAGGGAAACTGGATTGCTTAAAATCTTTAAGAGCAATAATTTTTACAGGATCATCATCTTTAAAAAGCAAACTAAAAATGCCATTATCTGTTCCAAGAAAATACTGTCCTTCAAATTCGGCAGCAAGATACTGTTGCTCAGCAAAAATTTCTGTTTTTACACCTATAATATGTACAGTACCTTTTGGATAAAATTTATAGCTGTTTTTTAATATAAATGCGGCCTGGTAAATATTAAATGGTTTTATCTGATGAGTTATATCAACAACAGTTACATCGATACAATTATTGTAAATGGCTCCTTTTACAGCACCCAGATAAAAATCATTTTTGCTCCAATCTGTTGTTAATGTTATTATAGGCATAAACTAAAATTAAATCATATTAAATGATTTTATTTTTAAAGATACAAATTTAAAGGTTTATTATAGATTTTAATGATTAGATCACTAGATTTAATAATAAAATTAAAGAAAGTTATTACAGAATTTCAAATAGGTTTTAATTTGTTTAAAACTTTGTAGTAACTCTGATTTTATATTGGGCCTCCTGCAAATATTTTTTTACTATTTTCGATGATTCTATAATCATATGTTTTACCTTTGTTGTCTGATATTTAGTAAAATACGATAAAAGAGCAGGCAGGGTTAAATAATTAAGTATTATTTATGATAGAAAAGATTATATACTTAGAAGGGATTGAACCGGTAAATATTTATGGAGTAAAAAATATAAGATTAGAAATCTTAAAAAATTTATATCCAAAATTAAAAATAATTGCACGAGGAGATGAAATAAAAGTAAAAGGAGAGGAGCATTTAATTAATGAGTTTGAAGAAAAAGTACAGTTACTCATTGAGTATTTTCTTAAATTCAAGAAATTAGAAGATAATGAATTCGAAGCTTTGATAAAAGGAGAGGGAGCGGCATTATTAAAAAGAAAAGCGGAATCCGACGATGTATTGATTTATGGTAATAATGCAAAGCCAATAAAAGCTCTTACAATTAATCAGCAAAAATTAGTTGATGAATACGATACAAATGATTTGCTTTTGGCAGTAGGCCCAGCAGGTTCAGGTAAGACATATACCGCAATTGCACTTGCTGTTAGAGCATTTAAAAACAAAGAGGTTAAACGAATTATATTAACTCGCCCTGCTGTTGAGGCAGGAGAAAATCTTGGATTCTTGCCAGGTGATCTGAAAGAAAAGCTTGATCCATATTTGCGTCCATTGTATGATGCGCTTATGGATATGATTCATCCACGAAAGTTGGCCGCGTTAATTGAAGATGGAATTATTGAGATTGCTCCACTGGCATATATGAGGGGTAGAACATTAGATAACGCTTTCGTAATATTAGATGAAGCACAAAATGCAACAATTAATCAATTAAAAATGTTTCTGACAAGAATGGGTAAGACCGCAAAATTTATTGTTACCGGCGATATTACACAGATTGATTTACGACCAAAACATAATTCAGGATTAATTCAGGCCATGAGAATTCTGAAAGGAATAAAAGGTATTTCGATTATCGAATTTGATGAACGTGATATTATAAGGCATCATCTGGTAAAAAATATAGTTGATGCCTATGAAAAATTAGATATAGACGAAGATAAATAAGGAAATAATCAGGAACTTTTAACATTAAACTTTAAACTAGATTATGGCACAAGCGGTAGTAAAAACAGATTTTAAATTTCCAAAACAAAAAAGTATTTATAAAGGTAAGGTTCGCGATGTTTATAATATTGATGATCAGTTTCTTGTTATGGTAGTTAGCGATCGTATTTCGGCCTTCGATGTTGTATTACCCGAAGGAATACCATACAAAGGACAAGTACTGAATCAAATTGCCGCTAAATTTTTGGATGCCACAGCTGATATTGTTCCAAACTGGAAAATAGCTGTTCCCGATCCTATGGTTACCATTGGTCATTTTGTTGAGACATATCCCGTTGAGATGGTTGTTCGCGGATATTTAACAGGTCATGCATGGCGCGAATATAAATCCGGGAAACGTGAGATTTGTGGTATTACAATGCCGGAGGGAATGAAAGAACATCAACGATTTACTAAACCAATTTTAACACCTACTACAAAAGCACATGAAGGGCACGATGAAGATATATCGCGGGAAGAAATTATTAAAAATGGTTTAGTTGCGAAAGATGAATATGAAAAGTTAGAAGAATATACTTTGGCTTTATTTAAACGCGGAACTGAAATAGCTGAGAAAATGGGATTAATCCTGGTTGATACAAAATACGAGTTTGGTAAAAAGGATGGACAAATTTATTTAATTGATGAAATTCATACTCCGGATTCGTCTCGTTATTTTTATTTGAAAGGATATCAAGAAAGACAAGATAAAGACGAAAATCAGAAGCAGTTATCTAAAGAGTTTGTTCGCGAGTGGTTAATGGAAAACGGATTTCAGGGAAAAGAAGATCAACAGGTTCCTGAAATGCCACTTGAATTTGTAAACCAGGTATCCAATCGTTATATTGAATTGTACGAAAAAATTACCGGAGATAAATTTCAAAAAGCAGAAGCAAGTGAAGTAATTAGCCGGATAGAGAAAAACGTAACTGCTAAACTTAAAGAATTGCTATAAAAATATCATAAAGTAGTCATTGTGAGCCTTGCCTGCGGCAGGCAGGTGAAACGAAGCAATCCTTTATACAGATTGCTTCGTTTTCTAGTAATGACAATAAATGTTTTGAAAGGTTTGTTATGTACAAAAATTATAGTTTTAAATAATCTTTCAGTTCTTCTACATATTTTTCAAAAGCTTCAATACCTTTTTTAGTTATGTTGCAAATAGTTTGTGGTATTTTTCCTTTAAATCCTTTTTTAACAAATATATACCCTGCGTCTTCAAGTTTTGTAACCTGAACACTTAAATTACCTGCAGTAGCTTCAGTTTGTTCTTTTAAGTATGTAAATCCGGCTTTCTCAACCGAAATTAAAAGAGACATAATTGCTAATCGCAATTCGGAATGTAATAAAGGATCTAATTTTTTAAGCATTTCGTTTAGAATAAGATTTCAACATATAACCCGGAACTAGATATCCAAATATTATTACTATAGGAGAAATAAATGCAACATAATTTGCTGGTATTAGAAATAAACATATAACTCCTAGCCAAAAAACTATCCCACCTAATATTAAAGGCTTAAATTTTATTACTATCCCGGTAAGGAATGTTGCGCTTCCTGCTAATAAAAATATTATTGGTACAATATTATAATCGAATTTCTTCATAAATATTAGTACAATTGAATAACTAACCAAAAATGCAATCCAGATCATTAAGTTCAAACTGTCAAGATGTGTCGATACACATGTCTTTTTACCATGGCGAACTCCATAAATAATATTAGCAATTACTGCAGGAAATATAATTAACCAAATTAGATATGGCTTTGTACAATCTGTAAATCTTTCAATGATAATTTGACCTACAATACCTATAAGAACTACCCAGCCCCAAAGTAAAAAATAGAAACTACTATCATGTAGATTTCCTTTAGTACGTTGAATCATTTTTTCAATAATTTGAAGACTTTTTTCAGGATTTAAGACTTTTTCATTTGTTTCCATAACCGTATTTTAAAATTAAACATATTGCAAATATAAAGTAGTTTATAATATAAACCAAATTTATTGTGATCTTTTTAATTGAATGGAATTTATTGAGACTCTGTCTCAGTGTTCCCGTTGAGCTGTCATTCCCGCGGAGGCGGGAATCTAAATGATTTTGTTTTGATTGAATTGCAAGACTTTTAAAATAATCTTTTACTTTTGTAACTGTTTTAAAAATAAAAAAATAAAGATAATGGATAAAATACTTGGTATTGGTAATGCTCTGGTTGATATAATGACTCAGTTACCTGATGATTCAACTTTAGAGAAGTTTTCGTTGAAAAAAGGTAGCATGCAACTTTCTGATAGAGATTTTGCCGATGAGATTAATATTGCAACTGCAGATTTTAAAAAATCTCAATCATCAGGAGGATCAGCAGCCAATACAATTCACGGCTTGGCTAGTTTAGGAGTTCCTACTGGTTATATTGGAAAAGTTGGCGACGATAAATTTGGTGAGTTTTTTAGTAATGATATGAAAGCAAACGGCATTCAGCCCTTTATGTTAAAAAGTGCAACCGATACAGGAAGAGCAATTGCATTGGTAACACCTGACTCGGAACGTACATTTGCAACTTTTTTAGGCGCTGCAGTTGAATTAACTGATTCTGATTTAAATGCCGATCAATTTAAGGATTATAAATATTTACACATTGAAGGTTATTTGGTGCAAAATCATGATCTAATGTTAAAAGCAGCAGAGCTTGCTAAAGCCAATAATATGAAAATCTCAATTGATATGGCTAGTTTTAATGTAGTTGAGGATAATTTAGATTTTCTTAAATCTTATGTAAAAAATTATGTAGATATCATTTTTGCTAATGAAGAGGAATCAAAAGCATTTACCGGAAAAGAACCGGAAGATTCTTTGAATGAATTAGCAGAACAATGTGAGATTGCAATTGTAAAAATTGGAAGTAAAGGTTCAATGGTCAAAAGTGAAGGGAAAGTGTACAAAATAGAACCTTTTAAAGCTAACTCTATAGATACAACAGGAGCGGGAGATTTATATGCTTCCGGATTTTTATACGGACTTGTAAATAACTTGCCATTAGATAAATGTGGAAGTATTGGCTCATTATGTGCAAGTAAAGTTATTGAAGTAATAGGCTCAAAAATGGAACCGAAAACATGGGGAGAAATAAAGACCAATATTTAAAAATACTGTAAAGAAAAGAGGAGGGTAGTTGTTAAGCAATTACCCTTTTTTTATTTTTGTAAAATAGTAAAAGATTACTTAAAAAATTATAATTATATACCAATTCGTCTTCAAGATGTCGTATCATTAACGATATTTTGAATAATAAACGGTATTATGCCTAAAAAGAAATAATAATCAGGGAAATACGAATTTTATAGTAAAAATACCGTTTTTTGAAAAGCTGTATTTTGTTTTGTATAAATAATCTTCTTATTTTTATATAAATAAAAAATGCAAGTAATTTCTTGATTCCGCAAAAACGAATTTAATAAACTGTTAGTCATGGCTTCACTTTTACCTGTTAGTTTTTATTAAATACTTGATATAGAAAGAGTGAAACCCTTGACTTGAAGATTTAGGTAATTTAAGATTATGAAAACTAAAGATACCGTAAGACTTATTTCGATTATCCTTTTATTAATAGTTTCAGTTCTATTGATTTATTATTTCCATATAATTAGAGATACCGGGGAAGTATTTAGCCATTTTTTTTATATACCTATTATTATATCAATTTTATGGTGGCGTGCGAAAGGCTTATTAACAACTCTATTTTTAATAGTAGTACTATGTGCCAGTAATTTTTTTAGGGAAACTCCAAATATTATTTATGATTTTTATAGATCAATACCGTTTATTATTGTTTCCATAATCGCTTATAGCATTAATGAAAAGTTAATACAAGTAAGTAGTGAATGTTTTCAAACTCTTGAAGATCTCAAAAAGAGCAAAGTCGGATACAAACACTTATTTACGATGTTAAGGCTAATGTGTGATAATTTGCCCGAACTAATATGGGCAAAAGATTTAGAAGGGAAATATTTATTTGTAAATAAATCATGTTGCGAAAATTTACTGAATGCAAAAAATACGGACGAGCCAATTGGAAAAACAGATTTATATTTTGCAGAAAGGAAAAAAAACGCTCATCCTGAAATCCTTGATTATAATACATTTGGGGATCTTTGTACAGTTTCTGACCTGAAAACCATTGAATCAAAAAAACAAACAAATTCAGATGAAACAGGATATATTCAAGGTGTATATACTATTCTTAATGTTAGCAAGGCACCTTTTTGGGATAATGGTAAAATAATAGGAACAATAGGTTGTGGCAGAGATGTAACAATAGAGAGAAAATACGAAAAAATACTTACTGAAAGCGAAGAACGATTCAGAAGTTTGTACGAAAATACGACCATTGGTATATATCGAACTACCCCCGATGGTAAAATTCTTTTAGCAAATCCTGCACTTGTTAATATGCTTGGGTATAACAATTTTGATGAATTAGCCCAGCTTAATTTAGAAAAAGAAGGTTTCGGATCCGGTTATTCGCGCCATACGTTTCTCGAAAACATAGAAAAAAAGGGCGAGATAAAAGGTTTAGAATCTATTTGGGAAAAAAAGGATGGCACAACTATTTTCGTCCGCGAAAGCGCTAAAGTAATTTATGATAGTAACAATCAGGTTCTTTATTACGAAGGGACAGTTGAAGATATCACCGAACGTAAAAGAGCAGAAGATAAGTTACGGCAATCTAAGGAATTTGTTGAGACTATATTCAATAACATATATGACGCACTTTGTGTTATTGATCCGACTGATTTCACGATAATAAGTGCGAATAAAGCTTTCCTTGATACTTACAGACTTGAAGAAAAAGAAATCATTGGTAAATATTGTTATGAAGTGACTCATAATAGAACGAAGCCTTGTATAGCTTCCGATCATTTTTGTCCCCTGGCAGAAACATTAAAAACAGGAGAACATTCATCGGCAGAGCATATTCTTTATGACTCTTCCGGTAAAGAAAGCTATTTTGAAATATCCACATCTCCTATAAAAAACAAAAAAGGGGAGATATATCAGATTATCCATAGAGCGCAGAATATAACCCAACGTAAAAAGATAGAGAATGCACTCGAACAATCGGAAGAAAAGTATCGCATAATGATAGAACAGTCCAATGATATGATTTGGACTTTGGATATTGATGGTAGTTTGACATTTTTTAACAAACGATCAGAGGAAATTACCGGTCACTTGTTCAAGGACTGGGAGGGTAAACCTTTTACTCCTCTCATTGTTGAAGAAGACTTGCCGATTGTAATGGAGGTATTTCAAAAAACTCTCGAAGGAGAATCCCAGCGTTATGAAGTACGTGTAAAAAGAGTTAATGAGCAAATTATTATTCTTTCCGTTAATACTGCACCAATTCTTAAAAACAACAAAGTTGTTGGCACTGTAAGTTTTGGGCGCGACGTCACAGCACGTAAACAGGCCGAGGAGACAATAAGCAAGAGTGAAGCAAAGTATCGTTTACTTGCAGAAAACACTATTGATTGTGTATGGAAAATGGACAAAGATTTGAAGTTTACATATATTAATCAGTCTATTTTGCCTATGCTTGGTTTTACACAGGAAGAATGGACGGGAAGTGCATTAAAGGAACATTGTACGATAAAAGAACTACAGCATTTTATGAGTGTAGTGGAAAATGAATTACAAAAAGAAGATACTTACTCTTCAATATTTGAGCTATATTTATTTCACAAAGATGGCAGAGAGGTTCCACTCGAGATTCTGGGTAAGATATTATTTGATAATAACAAGGAAATTATAGGATTTCAGGGAAATGCCCGTGATATCACCGAGCGCAAGCAGGCGAATCAGAAATTAAGGGAACTCAATCAAGCCATTGAACAGTCGTTAGAGGGAATAGCGGTAGCAAATATGGATGGGGAGTTTCTTTTTGTCAATCCGGCTTGGGCGAAAATGCACGGTTATCGGGTTACTGATTTGATAGGAAAACCAACTATTATGCTAGATTCGCCTGAAGACAGGAGGAATTTTCCGAAAGTATTGAAAGATATAAAGAAAAAGGGTTTCTGGCGAGGTGAACTTCGAAGGGTCAGAAAAGACTACTCATCCTTTCCGTCCATTATGACATCAAGCTTAATGACAGATGATAAGAATAGACCGACTGGTATTGTAGGTGTCTGCCTGGATATCACCGAGCGAAAGCGTGCAGAGCAAATCCAAAAGGTATTATACAATATTTCCAATGCAGTTATTACAACTGATAATCTTAAAAAATTAATTAGTCTGATACAAAAAGAACTGGGAACAATTATCGATACCACTAATTTTTATGTTGCCCTTTACGACCATAAAACCGATACCATTTCATTACCATTTTTCGTTGACGAAAAGGATGAATTTACTACTTTCCCGGCAGGAAAAACATTAACCTATTACGTAATAAAAACTCAAGAACCCCTGTTTGCTACTAAAGAAATAATAAAGAAGTTAGAAAAATCAGGAGATATTGAACGTTTCGGAACAGATTCGGAAATATGGCTTGGAGTACCTCTTAAAATTGAAGGAGAAGTAACCGGTGTTCTTGCTGTTCAAAGTTATTCAGACGAAAATGCATTTAACGAATCAGATATGAAGATGCTTGAATTTGTTTCTGATCAGATAAGCATTTCTATTGATCGTAAGAAGACTGAGGGAGACCTGATTAGATCCAAAGAAAAAGCCGAAGAAAATGACCGGTTAAAAACGGCATTTTTAACGAACATGTCACATGAAATTCGCACACCTATGAATGGTATTATCGGGTTTGCTGATCTTCTGAAAAAAGCAAATTATATAGATAAAAAAGAATATGATTATTATGCAAATATAATTGTTGATAGCAGTAAACAGCTTTTAAATATTGTTAATGATATTTTAGATATTTCTAAAATTGAAACAGGTCAAATTGATTTATTTGAAGAAGAAATATCTGTAAATAAAATTATTTCAGAAACATTCTCATTTTTTGAACTCAAAGCAAAGGAAAAAAATCTTAAACTAAATGTATTTAAAGGATTGTCAGATAAAGAAGCAACGATAAAAACAGATCAATCAAAATTAAAACAGGTACTTTTTAATTTAGTAAGTAATGCATTTAAATTTACTGAAAAGGGATCAATAGATTTTGGGTATCATTTAAAAAATAATGAACTGGAATTTTATGTTAAAGATTCAGGTATAGGTATTGCTAAAAAATACCATAAGAAAATATTTGATCGCTTTATTAAGGCAGAAAATATTACGACAGAGTTATATGGTGGAACAGGTTTAGGATTGGCCATTTGTACAGGTTTGGTTGGGAAAATGGGTGGCAAAATTTGGGTAGAATCCGAAAAGGATAAAGGTGCTGAGTTTTATTTTACGATACCATATAAAACATCAACACAAACGAAGGTGTCAAAATTACAGGAAAATATAACAAAAAGTAATTTAGCTGACTTTACTATTCTTGTTGTGGAAGACGAAAAAAATAGTGCAATTTATTTAAAGGAAGTTTTATCAAATAGAAAAATTAAACAATTGCTTGCTAAAGATGGTAAACAGGCAATAGAAATGTTTAAGAAAAATCATGATATCGATTTAATTCTAATGGATATTAAATTACCTGTAATGGATGGATATACCGCTACACGGGAAATAAAAAAGATAAAATCTGATATACCTGTAATTGCCCAAACAGCTTATGCTATGTTCGGAGATAAGGAAAAGGCATTAAAAGCAGGTTGTGATGATTATATTGCAAAACCAATTTCTGAAGAAAATTTAATTAGTTTGCTTGAAAAATACTTGAAAAAATAAGATACCTGTCTAATCACTACTTTGTAATATTACATATTTCAAAAAAACAATTCCCAATTGTAATAATTTGATTACTTTGTCAACTAATTTAAAAAATTAAAAAGTTGAAAAAGTATGTTTAAATGGTTATTATCCCATCAGTGGAAAGAAATGACCCGATCGAACTTTTGGCAAAAGAGCCTGGTAATAAACTTTATTATTGGTTTCCTTTTACTAATTATGTTTTCGTACCTGGTCTTACTGGGTTTATTTATCGATGAAATATTAATAGATATATATCCCGATGGAGATCCTTTTATTATTTTTAACAGTGGATTGCTTTATTATTTGGGTATTGATCTTTTTGTTCGATTTTTTCTGTACAGCTTGCCCGTAATAAACATAGAATCGTATTTGCATTTACCTGTAAAAAAATCGAAAATTATCAACTTCATTCTTTTAAAATCAAGCTTAAATATTTTTAATGTATTGCCTTTACTGGTATTTATTCCATTTATTTTCAAGGTTATTGTAGTTGATTATTCAGGTAGTATTGCATTTTCGTGGATAATAGTAATGTTAATACTTATATTAAATAATAGCTTTTTATTGCATTACTTGAAAAGAAGATTCATTGATAAACCTGCTATTATTGGAATTTTTGCTTTAATTATCGTTGTAACAATGGTTCTCGATAAATTTGATATTATTGCTTTATCAGATTTGTCATCTCAAATATTTGTTTTCTTATCAAATAATCCGTTTTATATAATTATTCCATTTTTAATATTGATTTTGGTATACGGAATTAATTATTCTTACCTTAAATCACGAATGACTATCGAAGATATTAATGTAAAAAAGCAAAAGAAAATTGATTCCTTGTCCAGAATAAAGTATTTCGATTCATTTGGTGATTTAGGCGAAATGATATTACTGGAGATAAAATTGATTTGGAGAAATAAACGAAGTCGTTCTATTATTAATATGAGTCCGCTGTTTCTATTATATGGTTTATTGTTTTACCCCAATGAAGATATGCAAGGATTGGGATTTTTAATTTTTGTAGGGATTTTCATGACAGGTGGCATAATGTTTAATTATGGACAGTATATGCTTAGCTGGGAAAGTAATTATTTCGATGGAATAATTGCAAATAATATTGATTTCCAAAAACATTTTCGTGCGAAATATATAATGATTATCTCAACAGTAATTATTTCTTATATATTAACTATACCATATGTTTATTTTGGCACTAAGGTGTTGATAATTAATACTGCTACATTTCTTTTTAATTTGGGATTTTTATCGTTTTTATTAATGTATTTTTCGAGCAGTAGCCGAAAACGTATGGATATGTCAAAAAGCTCTGTATTTAATTACCAGGGACTGGGAGCATCAAATTGGATAATGATATTACCTTTCTTTTTATTACCTATATTAATTTGGGTACCGTTTAATTTACTTGGAATTCCACATTGGGGAATTGGAGCAATAGGATTTATTGGTATTGTAAGTTTAGCTTTTCATAAATCATTAATGAAAATAGTTGTAAAACGATTTGAGGAAAAGAAGCATCTAATAGCAGAAGGTTTCAGAGAGTTGTAATAATGTATAATTAGAAAATAAATGTAATTATGATAGAAGTAAAAAATTTAGCAAAAGCATATAACGGAACAATAGTGTTAAATATACCCGAATTAAAAATTGAAAAAGGCGAAAGTTTTGGTTTAGTAGGGAATAATGGAGCGGGGAAAACCACTTTTTTCCGGTTAATACTTGACTTAATTAAGGCTAATAAAGGTGAAATATATTCACAAGGAATTGATGTTAAAAAAACTACCGATTGGAAATCATATACAGGGTCTTATATAGACGAAGGTTTTTTAATTGATTTTCTGACTCCTGAAGAATATTTTGATTTTATAGCCAGCGTAAATAATTTATCGAAAGGGGATGTAAAGAAATTTTTAGATCAGTTTGGAGATTTTTTTAATGGAGAAATATTAGGTAAAAAGAAATATATAAGAGAATTATCGCGTGGAAATAAGCAAAAGGTTGGTATTGCTGCATCATTAATTACCGATCCTGAAATTTTAGTTCTCGATGAGCCTTTTGCAAGTCTTGACCCATCAACACAAATCAGGTTAAAAAATCTTTTGAAACAATTGCAACAGGAAAAAAACGTTACTATGTTAATTTCGAGCCACGATTTGAATCATGTAACTGAAGTTTGTGAACGAATTGTTGTGTTAGATAAAGGAAATATGATACACGATATTAAAACAAGTTCAGATACTTTACAAGAACTGGAAAGCTATTTTGCAGTCTAAGTTTGTAAGATTTATTTAGATTCCTGCAAATTGCTGAGCCCGGACAAATATGTTTGGGCTTATTTATAAAATGGATCAACATCTTTGATAGTGGTAACCTGACAGTCTTGACTGCCGTTAAATGTCATTCCCGTCCCGATAATTATCGGGAGGAATCTATTTTTTATTATTACATGTTGTTCATTTTATAGCTTATTTAGCATTTTCCGTAATACTCAAAAACTTTAATTTGAATTAGAAATCCACCTTCTTTGATGGTGGTTATGTTCTTTTTTTGTTATACATGATAGAAATTATTGGAATGTTGGAATATTGCCTGCCTGCCATGCCTTTCGGCAGGTAAACCGGCAAAGGCAGGGATTATTGGAATTGGTTCCTGTTTGAGTCTTTTACAGTAACAATTTTCCCATTTTTCCATTTTTCCATCATTCCTTGATCATTATTAATAAAGCGCCCAATGGGTGCAAGTCAAAGCCACCTTCTTAGAGGGTGGATATTTACTAGTAATAAAGTTTATACTTGTATTACAAAGCTATTTATGCTAATTTAGAATTTCATAAAAATAATGTAATGAGATCAATAATTTTGACATGTTTTTCGCTAATGCTAATATTTATGGCCTGTGGGCAAACTGATAATAAAAGCCTGATTAATGAAAATGGTAATACTATTTCAGAGCGATTTAATCCACCTCAAACTTACCATAGAATTAATTCAGAGCCTGGTACTTTTGCTTATTATCTTAGAAACTTACCATTAAAACCTCATGGCTCTAAAGTTAAATATTACAATGGTTTGATTAAGCCTAATTTCTGGGTTTATAAAGCTGTTGTTGATATGGATGTTGGTGAAAGAGACCTGCAACAATGTGCCGATGCTGTAATGAGATTGAAAGCAGAGTATCTTTATAAATCAAATCAATACAATAAAATTCATTTTAATTTTACCAATGGTTTTCGTGTTGATTACTCTGAATGGATGAAAGGAAAAAGAATAGTTGTTGAAGGGAATAAAACATATTGGAAAGAGCAAACTTCTCCATCCAATACCTACAATAGTTTTAGAAAATATATGAATATCATTTTTGCCTATGCCGGTACTCTTTCACTTTCTAATGAAATGATTTCAGTTAATCTTA
>JAUWQL010000019.1 GCA_030611105.1 Bacteroidales bacterium | reverse complement strand
ATAGATAACAATCCTTCATTTAGATTTATTCTCTTTATTCTATTGCATCGTTTGGGTTTAAACAACAAAAAAGCCCCTTGGTTAAGGGATATATAAACTAAATAATTTTTTATCATTTAAAAATAATCTGAAATTATACCTAAAAAACAGAACGCTGATAACACTGATGCAAGCACCGCTGATTATCGCTGATTTTTATCAAAAAAATTATACCTTTTTCAGAATTCTATGAATTTTTCGGGTTAATTATATACCTAATATCCACAAGTGAATTTTTATCCGTTTACAGATTAGGTAATTAGCCGTGGCACGGTTAACTTATATAGATGATACCAAATTATAATTAACTTGCAGATTATCAACAAATCCGTGCTACGGCTTGCGGATTTAAGGATATAAAAAAGGCTCCTGAAAATTCAGGAGCCTCAATTTATATTTAGAAAATTTTATTTTTTCTTCTTTTCTTCTTTTTTGTGAACTGTATCAAATACAACAGGTGTCGCTATAAACAATGACGAATATGTACCAACAGCCACACCAATTAATAATGCAAATACGAATCCACGAATTACTTCACCACCAAAAATAAAGATGGCAAGCAATACTATAAATGTACTTAACGATGTACTGAATGTACGACTCAATGTACTATTCAATGCATCATTCATAATTGTTCGTTTATCACGTTTTGGATATAATGTTAAATATTCCCTGATACGGTCAAAAACAACCACCGTATCATTTATAGAATAACCTACAACCATTAGAATTGCTGCAATAAATGCCTGGTCAATTTCTAACGAGAATGGTAATTTCCCCCATGTTAATGAGAAAATTCCAAGAATTATCAATACGTCGTGTAGTAATGCAGTAATTGCACCTAAACCATATTGCCAGTTTCTGAATCTAATAAAGATATAAACGAACATTAAAATAAGGGCAAGTACAATTACAACCAGTGATTTGTAAAGAATATCATCAGCAATAGTTGCTCCCACTTTATGTGAGCTCATCTTATAATTCGTATTAAAATCGTCGAAAGTAACATCGTCACCAAGAATTGGATTTAAACCTTCGAACAACTTCGTTTCTACATCCTTATCAACTTCAATGGCATCTTCGTCAATACGATACTTTGTTGTAATTTTCACCTGGTTATCGTCACCAAAGATTTTAACTTCTGGTGCATGTCCATATACTTCATCTAAGTAATTTGCGATATCTACAGTATTAACTGAATTTTCGAAGCGAACTACATAAGTTCTACCTCCGGTAAAGTCAACACCTGGATTTAATCCCCTGGTAATTAATGAGCCAATACCAACAAAAATAACAATAGCAGAAATTGCATAGAAAATCTTACGTTTTTCTAAAAATTTAATAGCAGTATTTTTGAATGCTCCTTCAGTTAATTTAGTCGAATAAGTTATTGTCTTATTGCGTTTCAGATACCATTCAAAGATTAATCTTGTTAAGAAAATAGCAGTAAATAATGAGGTAAGAATACCAATTAATAAAGTTGTTGCAAAACCTTTAATCGGACCAGTACCAAAAACATAAAGAATTATCGCAACTAACAATGTTGTAACGTTGGCATCAATAATTGCTGAATAAGCATGTTTATAACCATCTTTAACTGCCAGTTTAACACCTTTACCGGCTGCAAGTTCTTCCCGAATACGTTCATATATTAGTACGTTTGCATCAACCGACATACCAATAGTTAATATGATACCGGCAATACCGGGTAATGTAAGTACTGCACCTAATGATGCAAGAACTCCCATAATAAAAAACATATTTGTAACCAGGGCTAAATCGGCTACTAAACCAGCCTGGCGACTATAGTAGAAAATCATGTAAGCCAATACAACAAGGAATGCAATAAGAAATGAATTTAAACCGGCATCGATTGCTTCCTGCCCTAATGACGGACCAACAATTTCTTCCTGAATAATTCTTGCAGGAGCAGGTAATTTACCTGATTTTAATATGTTAGCTAAGTCTTTCGCTTCGTTTACAGTAAAATCACCTGAAATTACCGATCTACCATTTGGAATTTCTACGCTAACTCGTGGTGCTGAATAAACATAGTCATCAAGAACAACTGCAATAAAGTTTCCAATATTGTTTTTAGTTAAACGTGCCCATACTTTTGCTCCATCGGCATTCATTGTCATCGATACTTCAGCAGCACCTGTTTGATCAAACTCTGATCTTGCATCTGTTACCACATCACCATCAAGAGGAGGTTTACCATCACGGCTGGTAACTCTAATTGCGTGTAACTCGTAATAGCTTTCAGACTCTTCGTATTTATATGGTTTTACATGCCACTTAAATATCATATCTCTAGGAAATACAGAACTCACCTGATCCATTTTCATATACTTATTAACTTTTGAAGTATCAGAATAATGTGCCATACCAACTACAGAACCGTCCATGGGTTGTCCTGATTGTGGATTAATACTTGGACGTAATACTGAAAATAAAGGATATCTTTCAGCAATTTGATTTTGGGCTAAGTCAGTAGGATCTTGAACATCTGAATCAGACTCTAACTGATCAAGTAATGATAATTCTTCTGTTTCTTCAGGTTGCTCTTCTGTAACAGTTTCTTCAACCTCAACTACAGCTTCTTCTGATTTTTCAAGTTCTTTTTGAGCTTTTTCTATTCCATAAATAACCTCGTTTGCCTGAAGAAGATAACCATAAACCTGAGTATTGTTATAAGTTTCCCAGAACTCAAGATTAGCAGTTCCCTGTAATAAATCACGCACACGTTCCTGATCTTTAACACCAGGTAATTCAACCATTATTCTTCCTGCAGTCCCTTCTAATCGTTGGATATTTGGCTGAACAACACCGAATCGGTCAATCCTGCTTCGCAGAATATTAAATGAATTATCAATTGCATCTTTTGATTCTTCGCGAATAACTTTTAATACATCGTTGTTTGTTGAATTAAAGTCAATTTTATCTTTTAACTCAATGGTATTAAATATTGCAGCTAATTTTGCATCCGGATCAACTTCGTTAAATGCTCTCCCAAACAATGTAACAAAATCTTCTCTACTTTCCTTACTATATTCTTTTGCTAAACTTAATGCTCTCCGAAAAGTAGTATCCTTACTATCATTCGCCATAGCCTTGATAATATCTTCAACAGATATCTCAAGAATAACGTTCATGCCACCTTTAAGGTCAAGACCAAGATTAATTTCTCTTTCCTGACATTCTCTGAATGTATATTTTCTTATCCCCAGATTGTAAACAACTTTACCTGATAATGAATCAAGATATTCATATTCCAAATCCGATACATCTATATCTTCATCGGGATGAGATTCTTTATATACTTGTGCATATTCTTCTGCATCCTTATAAATTCTTGATGTAACCCAGGTAAACGATAAGTAATAAATACATATTACGGCCATTGCAATAGCCAAAAATCTAATAGCTCCTTTAATCTGCATTTGTCAAACTATTTTATTGAAATTATTAATTTATTTTCTTATTAAGTAAATTGTCGTGCAAAGATAAAATTATTTTTTAGAAACACACTTTTTCAATGAATTAAGATGTAAAGTGAATAACTTTTAAATTATCATGTTGTTAAATCTTAGTGAAATTTTAGTGTCTTTGTGCCTTCGTGGCTAAAATAAATAATTACATTATAACCATATCTTTTAATAATTATAATACAACTCTAAAGGATTCGCTCCATAAAGATGTACGTTGCTATTTGGTTATTGATTATTGTAATTTATTTGGTGTTTGTTTATTCTATCAGTTCATCAAAATCAGTATCCAATGACTGATCTTTAATAAAATCGTAAAGTGTAATTTTTCGAAGGTTATAAAAATTAGACCAGTATTTTCTTAAAGCAGAAATATAATTTGTTTTGGCAACATCTTTTTCTGACAGTGATATATTTAAATCTAAAACATCAACTTTCCCAATCAAAAAACGTTGTTTGGTCATATCGTAACGCTTTTGAGCAATTGTATCACTTTTAGCAGCAATTAATAACTGATCATCTTGTAAGTTAAATTGCATAACATTCAAATATACACTCTGAACAAAATCATTTCTTGATTGCTCTACAGTTGTTCGTATTACTTCCTGGCTTGATTGGGCCATTTTATACTTTCCTCTACCTAAACCCCAATCCAATATTGGGATATTTAAACCTAAAGTAAATCTTTGTTGTTCTTGTGGATTTACATACACGTCGGAAAACTCTTCTGATTGCTGAGTATATCCAATACTTGCATATAGATCGGCCTGTAAGCCTTTTTCAGATTTTGCCTTTGCAACGTCCCGTTCTGCTTCAATTAACTGACACTCAAAAGCGATGATATTCGGATTATTAGTTCTTGCTATTTCCAGTGCTTGATCAACATCGACAGTTAGCTCAGGAATTTCCTTAGAAATAATTAGCTTTAAATCAACTTTTTCATTAAATCCCAGGAAAGAGCGCATCTGAAACTTTTTAACTTCCAGGTCTACTATTGCTGAATTCAACGATGAACCTGCATTTAACAGGCTTAACTCCATCTGCAACAATTCGTTCTCGGCAATTGTGCCAATATTATATCTGCCTTGTGCAATTTTATACAAAGTATCGGCATTTGAATAATTTATTTTGGCAACCTGCAAGTTTTGTTGAGCTAATGCCAAATCAAAAAAACAATTTACTGCTTTTAAAGAAACATCTTCCAAATAAGAGAGGTATTTCTTTTTTGCTTCTTCATATTTAAGCGGCTCAATCTTTTTTTGCATTTATATTCATTATAAAAAAGAACAGGTTGACTATATCCTATACTTATTGGAGTAGAAAGGAAAGATGTTGATCCTTCATCACCAAAAACATCTGTTCTTACTAAATTTGAAGTGGCAAAAATTTGCCCCCCTGTAAAACCTACGTTCTGCCTTAAATTAAGATTTAATGTTGAACTATTTATATTATCTTCAACATAAGTATAAGTTCCGTCTTCTTTCTGATATTTTTTAATAGCCCGGCTAAACTCGGGGAAAGTGGTTTGTAATGATAAATTAGGCTTAAAGCCTGCTTTATATGTTCTATATTGCCAATAATTTGCACGGAATTGGTGTTTTGCCATTATTGCATCGGGTGATTGCTCATGGGCCAATTGAATAACTTCATTAAAGGTTAGCTCTTCTATAACAACTTGTTCCTGAGCAAACAAACCTGCCCAAGAATTACTAAAAAAAATGATTATTAAAAATAATTTATATTTTTTCATTTATTTACTATTTATTGATATGCTTACTTATTTACTCCTGAATAAAACATAAAGCAAAGATTTCTTTGCGAAACTTTGTGCCCAAATTTAGTACAGTTATCACGCAAAGAACCGCAAAGGATTCACAAAGAAACGCTAAGATTTATATACAGATTATTATCTTTGCGCAACTTTGCGTGATTCTTTTCCTTAAGCAACTTACTTTTTTGTTAAATACAATTATAAATATTTAAACACATCAAACTATTCATATCTTAACGATTCAATCGGGTCTTTTTCGGCAGCACGTTTTGCCGGTGACAAACCAAAAAACACTCCTATTATTGCACTAACTCCAAAAGCAACAATTATTGAGCCCGGTGAAATTATTGTGAGTATATCTGCAAACTTCATTATTAATTTCGAAAAAACTACTCCTAAAATAACTCCGATTATACCGCCCGAAACACTTATCAAAATTGCCTCTGAAAGAAACTGCGCAATAATATCGGTCTTTTTAGCACCCATAGCCAAACGAATCCCGATTTCTTTTATCCGTTCCATTACAGTAGCATACATGATATTCATAATACCAATTCCGCCAACAATTAAAGAAATGCTGGCAATTGCTCCCAACACAATATTGAAAATATCTTTAGTTCGCTGTTGTTGTTTTAATAATAATTCAGGTACCGTAATTTCATAATCCTTAACATTATTATGACGGCGCAACAACATCCGGCTTAAAATCTCAGTTGTAGTAGTTAGTTGTTCTGTTTCCTCGACCTGAACAATAATCTTATCTAACTGATGATAATTCGATGTGGAAGTTTCCTGCCCCCCGGAAAAAGAAAAAAAGAACCCACCAAAAAAACTATTACCTCCACTTAAACTTTTAGAATTAACTAAAGCCCTGTTCTTATATCGCAATAACATGGTTTGAACAGGAATATAAACATTATCATTTACGAGATTAACACCGGCATTATCAGCAGCAGAAAGGCTAACATTTGTTTTTTCCAAAACCCCTATAACTTTTAACCAGATATGGCCAAATTTTAAATATTGATTTACAGGATCTATATTGCTAAAAATTTTTGATCTTATATTAGCCCCGATTACACAAACAGGAATTCCTTTTTCTGCCTGAAACTCATTAAAAACTGCTCCTTTTTCAAATTTAACATTGTATAATTCGAAATAATCATTATTAACACCAATAACTTTTGCCGAAACACGCCTGCCATTCTGCACAATAAACGAATTTGCAATAACTTCAGGAGTAATTCTTTTTACAGATGGAATTATTTTTTTAATAGCCTCAACATCTTTTAATGTTAATCCCGGAGAATATTTTTCTTTTTTGGTTTCTCCATTTCCATTTTCGGTTCCTTCTTCCGATGACTCCCCGTTTTCTCCATTCCCTGTTAAATCAACAATCGGGGTAATTACAATATTATTTACTCCAACCATTTTTATTTGTTCCAATATTTCTTGTTGCGCACCATTACCTATTGCAAGCATACTAATAACAGCTGCTGTACCAAAAATAATACCCAATGCAGTAAGGCTCGATTTTAACTTATTATCTAAAAGCGATTCTATAGCAATTTCAATATCATGAAAATATCTGCTAAACATAATTAATTCGATTTTGAATCTGATGGAGGCTGGGGTCTTTGTCCATTTTGTGGTTGAAAATTCATATCAGGCCTTTTAACTTCTTCCTGTCTCTTTTTTTCTTCCCCGTCTGCCGGACCTGCCTTGTCGGCAGACAGGCGGGCAGGTTCTTTTTTTAATCTTTCCCGTTCCTTTAAAACCGGAATTAATTCTTTGCCTGAAAGTTTAAATTTTTCAATATTTTCAGGAACAGAAAGATAAACTTCGTCACCTTCTTCAACACCTTGCTCAATAATAATATAGTTTTCGTTTGATTCACCCGGGATTATTATTTGTTTTTTATGATTTTTTGTATACACAAAACTTAAACTATCATTTGTATGAATAGCTTCGAGAGGCAGAAAAACAACATCCTCAAATATTTTCGTAATAACCTGGTTACTGGTAGTCATTGCAGGCCTTAAAACACTATCGGATTGATCAACATCTATATTTACTTCAAATACTTTTGCATCGGTATTAGGTAGTTGTTCTCCAATATTAGCAACCTGAACTACTTTGCCGGTATACTTTTTATCAGGAAAGGCATCAATACCTATCCGAACAAACTGCCCTTCTTTTACTTTACTTATATCAATCTCGTTAACATAAGTTTTTGAAGTCATGGTTGAAAGATCCGGTAAGGTTGCAATAGTCATATCCCAAGGATTAATTGCAGAACCTACTTTTCGTTTTTGCCCGCCCCACTCTTTTTTATAAATAACCATGCCGGCAGCCGGAGCATAAATTGTAAATTTTTCGATTACATTTTCTAACTCTAATCCTCTTCTTCGGGTCCTTTCAAGATTTATAACGGTTTCACGCATAGTCGCTTTAGCTTGTTGTTTTTTTAATGAGTAATTTTTATTCGCCTGTTCAAAAGCCCTTTGCGATTTTTCAAGGTCTATTTTTGCCTGGCGTATTGTTGCAGGGGGTTCAAATTGACTTTGATCAAGTACAATTTGTTTCTCTTCCATTTCAAACTTAAGGTTTATCAATTGATCACGCAAGTCACGCAATTGCATGGTTGTATCTAATTGAGCTTTTAAAAGTTCCGATTCAGCTTTTTCCAGTTCATCGTATAAATCTTTTATATTTGTTGATATTTCCGACCTGTCGAGTTCTCCAACGTAATCGCCAGAATCAACCACTGTACCTTCCGGAACTAAGTCCTGAATTTTTATTTCATTGACACGCATGTTCCTGCTACTTCTTAATTCGGAAGGCCCCATAATATCAATCGAGTTTTTTGCCTGAAGCTCTCCTGTTGTAGTTACAAGAATCTCGAATTTTCCTTTCTCAACTTTCACCGTTAATTGCTTTTGAGAATCGCTTTTCCCGGGCATGAATATCAGAATTGCAATTATTACAATTAAAACGGAGGCAATAGCAATATAATGTTTTTTGTTCATCTGTTTAAAAAATGTTTATTCGTTTATTTGGCTATTTGTTTATTTGTTTATTTGCTGTTAGCCATTTGTTCGCTCCCGCCTGCCAAAGTCTTGTACGGCGGGCAGGTCGCTCACGTCATTCATTGTTATTAAGTTATCACTTTTTAATTTCAAGTTTCAAATTTCATTTTTTTATATCAACGATTTTATTTCATTTATAATTTGATCAGCTAATTCATTTGCACTATTCAAATCTCTACTTTCAGCATAAATTCTAATAATAGGTTCAGTATTTGATTTTCGTAAATGTACCCAACCATGATCAAATTCTATTTTTACACCATCAATGTCAATAATTTTTTGATTTTTGAATTTATCTTTTATAGAGACAAGAATCTTATCGACATCAATTTCAGGAGTTAATTGCATTTTCTTTTTCGCAATAACATACTCAGGATACTGAGACCTAAGATATGAACATTTTTTTCCGGTTTTTGCCAAATATGTTAAAAACAAAGCTATTCCAACTAATGCATCACGCCCATAATGTAGTTCGGGATAAATTACCCCGCCGTTACCTTCACCCCCAATTACAGCATTATTTGCTTTCATACTTTCAACAACATTTACTTCACCCACAGCCGATGCAAAATATTCACCTCCATAATTCAATGTAACATCTCTTAAAGCCCTGGAAGATGATAAATTAGAAACAGTATTTCCTTTTTTATTTTGTAATATATAATCAGCAACTGCAACCAAAGTATATTCCTCTCCAAACATTGATCCATCTTCATTTACAATAGCTAAACGATCAACATCAGGGTCAACAACAAATCCCAAATGTGCACCATTTTCTTTTACCACTTTTGATATCTCTGTAAGATGTTCAGGTAATGGTTCAGGATTATGAGGGAAAATGCCATTTGGTTCGCAATACAGTTCGATCACGTCTTTAACACCTATAGCTTTTAATAATTCGGGTATAGCAATACCTCCAACCGAATTTACTGCATCAATGGCAATTTTAAAGTTTGCAGTTTTTATTGCATTAACATCAACTAATGGTAAATCGATGATTTGTTTTATATGAATATCCAGATAATCATTTCTTTCAGTAACAGAGCCCAAATCATCGACTTCGGCATAATTAAAACTTTCTTTTTCTGCTATTTCAAGAATTTTAACTCCATCGGCAGCAGATAAAAATTCACCTTTTTCATTTAGTAGTTTTAAGGCATTCCACTGCTTTGGATTATGACTGGCAGTTAAGATAATTCCACCTTGTGCTTTTTCATTTGTTACAGCTATTTCGGTTGTTGGAGTTGTTGCCAAACCAATATTTACAACATCAATTCCCATCCCCATTAATGATCCAACAACAATCTGATTTACCATTTCGCCGGAAATCCTGGCATCACGGCCTACAACAACTTTTAATTTCTCGGTATTTGAACGATTTATAAGCCATTGTCCATACGCTGAAGTAAATTTCACAGTATCTAAAGGACTTAATCCTTCTCCTGCTTTACCTCCTATTGTTCCTCTAATTCCTGATATTGATTTTATTAATGTCATAAATACCGTTTAAAATTAGTTTAATTTGGAATTACGAAACCATAACCTTATAAAATACTGCCCTTGTTTTCGTTTACAGTCTTAAACTATCGCTTTTACCCCAATTAATTTTATGTATTGTTTATATTTAACTGATCAATCTACAAGTAATTTATTAATTTCTTTATTTCGTCAAGCATAAAGTATGGTTTTAGTTTTATCAATTGTTCTAATGAAATATGGATTTGATAAGGATTTATCAGTTACTAAATCAACCTTCCTTTCAAACAATTCTTCCAGAATATCACATAGTTTGAAATAATTACTATTATGCTAATTAAATACAACTTAATTTTATGATTTTAACATACTGTTTAAAAACCGAATAAAGATAGGTATTTCGATTGATTTTATTTAGTTTTTCAAAAAAAATTACCTTTAAAATATTTGAGGTTTTTGCTATTAACTTAAATCTGCAAGTCGTGACATGAATTTCCTGCCCATCCGACTGCCTTTCGGCAGACAGGACAGGCGGGGTTGTAAATCAATAGAATATTGAAAATCCATTATGCTTTTTCAATGTAGTGCTATGTTAAGCTTAAAGTTTAGGGTTGAGATTGCTTCATCCTCGTACCTCGTCTTCGTAATGACGTTATTCCGAGGAAGCATCCCGAACATCGGGAAAGGAATCTAATTCGTGACATCATACTTGACATGACAGTGGTTTTAAAAATAACCTTGCTGGCACGGAAATATTTTATTTTATTTTCTCTCTGACTGGTTGATATGATAACCCGTTAAAAATTTTGCAGGAAATATTGATATTTTCCTTCGCGTTTACCAGCAGTTCTTCCAGTAACCGGCATATATTTTTTCTTTGTTTTTCGTATTTAGAACCTTTAAAATTTTCATGATTATTTAATATCATGTAGGTATGCACTAATTTCATCTCAGCAGGAGAATCCCGGGTAATATTAAGATAATTTTCTAAAGAACAGTCCATGTGAATCGTAGATAAAATATAATCAATACCATTTTTTATGGGTTTATCATAATTAGCAATACCGGCAATATCCATCTTATACAGGGCTAGGCATATATTTGATGTTAAATCAATATCACCTGAAAAACTACCGGTATTCTCATCAGTTTTTACGGACATCTTCCATCTGCCATCTTTGCCCTGGCATCCGGTTATCCACTCGGCATCACGCTTAATACCGGCAATCAGTTTTTTATCTATATCTACAACATTATAAATATCCGAAAAAATCGAAAGCTTATTGCAGATAGCCATCAAATTTATTTGATTTGAAGAACCAGCGACAACGGATTCATAATTTTTCAATATATACTCAACATATTCAGAAAACCCAGGTTGTTTAAAATCTTTTAAGATATCCTTTCCATTAATATACGTTTCCACTAATGCAATATCCAGTTCATTATATGGACTAAAAATATCATTTTCTATTCTTTTTTTAAAATAATTTTCATCAATCCATTGCATTGCAGATTCAATTCGTTCTTTATATTCTTCGTCCCCGGTTAGCCTGTAAATTTCAAACATCAAATCAAGGGCTGATATCGTTGTGTTTATATAAGACACATTACGACCAGAACTCCATCCGCCATCTGCTGTCTGGTTTTCCTTAAAATATTTAACTGCTTTGTTTATAGCTGTTTTTATCTCGTGCTGCCTTTCCGGTAAATATTCTCCGCAGGCATATAATGTTCTCACGGCATTTACCGTAAAACTAGTTCTAATTTCATCTTTGTCCCATGCGCCGCATTCATGCTGTTCGGGAAGTAAAATATTTGCAATTTCAGATGCTATTTTTTCTTTTTCTTCTTTTTCTAACAGATTGCTTCTAAGCATAAAATGTGTAAGCCAGGCATTGGGAAAATCCTCATATTCTTTATTAGCAAGGGGATTATTCATCCCTTTTATCTTTAAATTTCTTCTATCGTAAAAGTATTTCCTGATTTCGAGTTCGATATTTTTTATTCTATCATCTTTAAGCTCGCAGGGAAGTTCGCTGAGTGGTTCGGAAAGGACACAGCAATAAAAAAATATTACATTTCCCTTTCCTATATTTATGGCATCTTCAAATTCGGTTATTAAATAATTTAATGCTTTTTGTACAGGTACCTTAATGAATGTATTTTGCTTAGATAATTTGTAATACCTGCATAGCGCTTTAAGAGAAAAACTTGTGCTAAAGGCATCATTACCCCAACTGCCGTTATCATCCTGTTCTTCTATCATATGTTTTATATAAGGTTCTGTATCCTGCAAAAAACACAGGATTGATACAGGGTAGGCAATTCGGGTATAGTATGATTTTATAGATTTATTCTTCCATTTATCAGCATTATCATAAGTTTCATTTATTGTTTTATTTAAATAGTTTATTGCATCATCTTCAAATCTTTCCAGCTCTCCAATAATCGATAACATATCATATACATAAAATGTTTCGTTATAGAAAGCACCACTTCCAAAGCCTCCGTCCTTGTTCTGTAACGATTTTAAATTTTGTTTTGTATAATCCAGAAAATTACTATAATTCGGAAGATCTGTGCTTTTATCCAGACTGTTACAGGAAATCAATAAAATCAGGCAAACCGTTAAGCTTAAAAATGTTTTTTTCATAATTAATTAATCCATGATTTTAAAAAACAGACGGAACAGGAACTGTTATAAAGTTCCTGTTCCATTCATTTTAAATCAAAAAAACTTTTAATTCAAATCTAAACATAGTAATAATGCCTTACAGTCCAAGGTATTGGTATTCCGAATGTTTGTGAATGAGGAACCCAACATGTTCCTGATACTTTACCTTTTCTGTAAGAATCATAGCTATACTTATCATCAAATATTACTGAGTCGTAGTTTGGATTTCCCCATTCCCCGTATACACAATGATGTACCGTATAGGCTGCAAAGAATATTTGCCTGTCTATAACTGCCCAATGCTCTTTTACAACCTTTCCTCGTAAACCCACTACATCTGCAGTAACAGTTCCGCTTGAATATAATGTTCCAGCAACCCAAGAAGTATGCATATCTTCGACTCTAATTTCAGTTTCTTTATCCCAGGCAAATGCAGATGAAGACATAGCTAAAAAAAGGACTACGATTAAACTTGTTGTTAATTTTTTCATAATTTTTTCTCCTTAATTTTTAAATGATTAATTAATAATAAAAATTATTGTTGTTGCTTTTAAATTAAATGCGCATTTTAATCCCTCTGGGTAAATAAAAACAAACAACATGACAAATATCATGTGTAATGTAAAAAAAAACAAATTAAATATCTCCTGATTGGTACATCAGGAGATATTTGCATCTTTTACACATTGATAATCTGTTCATTAACTTCAAGCCTGAATCTTGAAGGAGTTATTCCTGAGTATTTTTTAAATGCAACATTAAAACTTGAAACAGATTTAAAACCGGCTTCTTTTGCCAATCCTGCTATTGTTAATTTGGAACTTTTTTCAGGGTCAGAAAACATAAGTATTGCTTCTTTTATCCGGTATTCATTTATAAAATCTATATAACTTTTTACAAACTCTTCGTTAATTAATTGTGAAAGGTAAGTTCTGTTTGTTAATAATTGATTTGACAGTTTTACTATTGTTAAATCAACATTTTTAAATACTTTTTCATTATCAAGCAGTTGTTTCAGTTTATTAAATATCTCTTCTTTTAAATTATCGGTTACTGCTGTTTTGTTGTTATTTGATTTATTTACAACTTTTTGTTCCCTGATGCCTTTTAATTCTTTTTCTTTGTTCAATAAATCAATATTTTTTTGCACAAGAAATTTGTATGCATTATTTTTTTCCCTGTATTGAATAAGAATTAGTGTAATTGCAATCAATGTAAGAAATAATCCTGTGATATATATTATATGTGTTTTTTTATGGTGATTAATTTTTGTTTGTTGAATTTCATTTTCGTATTTGAGTGTCAGATTTTGTTTCTCTAGTTTTTCGTTTAAATATTTTTCTTCGAGTTGGGCTATTTTTTGGGCTTTTTCGATGGTAAAAAGGCTGTCTTTAATAACATCAGCCTTAATATGTGTTTTATATGCTTTTTGATATTTACCTGTCAAACTATAAATATTTGCTAGTTGTTCGAGCGAACTTTGTTGATTATCAAGATCCTCATTTTGTTCAAAAAGTTCTGTGCTTTTTAAACAATATTCTTCTGCAAACTTATAATTTTTTAGTTTTGCTTCAAGTTTGGCAATATATAAATAACATATTGCTATTCCTCTTTTATCTCCGATTTGTTCTATTATTTTAAGCGACTTATTGTAATATTCAGCAGCCTTATTATACTTTCCCATATA
Organism: Bacteroidales bacterium; assembly: GCA_030611105.1. GTDB lineage: Bacteria > Bacteroidota > Bacteroidia > Bacteroidales > UBA12077 > UBA12077. The sequence continues at coordinate 24,051 of JAUWQL010000019.1, read as the reverse complement.
AAAATATATAATACCGATATTTAGATAATTTTTTGAGATTCTTCTTAAATCATTGTTTTTTTTGTCTAATTCAAGAGCTTTAATATAATTTTGTAATGCTTCATCGTATTTTTTCTGTTTTTCATAAACAATACCAATATTTGAAAGGCAAGTACTTTGCTCCCTTGTATGTTTAAATTCGATAAATTGTTTTAAAGCTCTGTTTAAGTATTCTGTACTTTTATCTAACTCATTAGTATAGATAAAAAAATAGCCTAAGTTCAATTTACAGACTGCGATCATTTCTTTATTGTTAAGTTTTTCGAATATTTCTAAAGCTTGCAGTTGATTTGTTATTGCTTGTTCATAATCTCCCAAATTTGTATATACCACCCCTATGTGACCTAATATTCTTGCTTTGTCTTTAATAAAATTGTTATTTTCTGCAATTTTTAATGCTTTCATGCAATAAGTTAACATTAAACGATTTTCTCCTTTATAATAAGCATTTGCTGAAAGGCTTATATAACATTTCATAATACCTTGTTGATTATTGATTTCTTTATAGCCATTAAGCGCAATATTTAACAGGCTGTCTGCAAACTTATAATTATCTAAATAAATTGTTATTGACCCTTTTTGCCTGTATGCTTCAGCAATTCCTTTTTTATAATTAATTTTTAATGATTTATTTAATGCCAAATCAGCATAAGAAAGTGCGGTATCGAGATTAAAATCCTGGTATTCAGAAGACAAATCCAAATACGTGTTTATTATTGTTGTGTCTTGTGCTGTTTTATTATTAATAATGTTTTTTAAGCTGTCGGTAGCATTACGGTTTTGCGCAAAGCTTGTTGCTTGCATAATTAATAATAATATTATCGCTAATGCCTTTTTTTTGTGGTTTGGGTTCATATAATTAGGTTTAGGGTTTCTAACGTTTATGCGCAACCAAAAAAATTATCATACAATTTTTTTACAATTTAAACCAACGTTGAGCTATTCTGGTTCAACTCTGGTTTAACATAGATTCTATAATATATTTAAAGCCCTCCCATTAATTAATTCCAATTTAGGTTAAAAAGTGACCCCCTTACAATTGTGTTATAAAACACGTCTTTTATAAAGCATTAGTAAACAAGTCATTAGTTTTGCAAGCTATCAATTGACCGGGGAATTGTTACGAAATAACCTATACATTAAAGCTTGTTCTTTTTATTTTTTACTGCCTTGTTCAAATCCTTAAATAATTCTGCTATTTGCGATTTTTCGTGCCTCGTTAAAAGCAAAATAACCTAACACAAAACTCATCTACGTTAAAAAATGCTATATTTTTTTCTCATCTAACAGGTTTTTATGTGATAAGCCGTTAAAATCAAACAGGGAATATTGATATTTTCCTTGCTCGTTTACCATTAGTTCTTCCAATAGTCGGCGCATGTTTTTTCTATCGTTTTTCGTATATAGAATCTTTAAACAAATTGTATTTATTTTAAATACGCTTTTTTCTTTAAGGAAAACCAATATGATAAATATCATGTATTAATGAGAAAAAAGCAAATTTTATACTGACGGATTTACCAATCCGTCAGTATAAAACCGCATCACAATTTATTGATTATTAACACTATTCTTAAATACTGAAGGTGTGATTCCTGTGAATTTTTTAAAGGCTGAATTAAAACTTGAAGTTGTTTTAAAACCAGCTTCTTTTGCTATGGTTTCTATTGAATATTTTTTACTTTTTTCAGGATCGGATAGCATAAACATAACCTCTTTTACCCTGTATTCATTTATAAAGTCCGGAAAATATTTCCCGAACTCATCCCTAATTATATTTGAGAGATAAGTACGGTTAGTAAATAATCGTTTTGCCAGTTTGTTGAGTGTTAAATCATCTTTTTTAAATATTTTACCGGTATCTAAAAGTTTTGTCATTTTATTCAGGATTTTTCCCTTTTCATTATCATCTACTATATTTTGAGAACAAGAATGTATTTTTTCTTTACAATTTTTTAATTCTTTTTCTTTTGATAATACATCGAGATTTTTAGTAACAAGAAATTTATAAGCACTATTTTTTTTATGATATTGTACCATAATTAATATGATTGCAACAACAGCAATAACAAATGCAATAAAATAAATATTTCGTTGTTTTTTTTGCTGTAAAATTTCTTTGTCTTTTTTTTCAGTTTCAAATTTTACTTCTATTTCTGCAATATTTTTTCCGGTTTCTTCTGAAAAAATACTATCCTTAATTTCTGAATACAGTGTATGATATTCGTAGGCTTTTTTGTAATCAGCTTTTGCAAAATATAATTCAGAAAGGGTAACATAGCAATCTTTAATTAAATGTTTTGAATCAATTTTTTTAGCTATTTTTAAGCCTTTATTAAGATATAACAATGAATTATTATAATCTTGAAGTTTAATATAAACTTCCCCAATATTTCTTGAAGTATTGGAAATATTCCTTTTATCTCTAATTTCTTCAAATACTTTTATTGCATTTAGATAGTATTCCAAGGTTTTATTATAATCTTCTAAGTACCAATAAACTATTCCGATATTGTTTAATATTACGGCTAGAACTTTTTTATCCTCAACAGATATATTTAATGCTTTCTGATAATATTCCAACGACTTATCATAATTGTTCAATTTAGTATAAATATTCCCTAAATAGTTAGCTGATTTTGTCATAAACACTTTATCTTCTACCCCTTCACTCATATCCCATGCTTTTTGCAAGTATTCCAATGCTTTATCATCCTTACCTAAATACATATAAACAACTCCAATATTATTATACGACTTTGAAATTGTTTTTTTATCCCCGATTTCTTCTCGTATTTTTAAAGATTCAAAAAATAAATCCAGTGACTTATCATAATTGCTAAAGAATAATAAATGTATTCTTCCAACCCTGTCTAAAGAAATAGCAATATCTTCTTTACCTTTTATTTTTTTTGTTAATTCAAGAGATTGCATTGCATAATCTAAAGATTTAATATATGATATCGTGTCATAAGCTGTTGATAATTCATTCAGAATCTCAATTTTTTCTGCCCCCATATATTTTTTAAGAAGTTTATTAAGGCTATCTGCTTTTGTTTCAATACACATAACCTGCAAATTATTTAAAAAAGAGAATAATAATAATAATATAAAAATCCTATTCCATTTAATTGTTGCCATGTTTATCATAAATTAGATTTTAAACAAAAAAATTATTTCTTTCAGCTTTTAATATCCAAATAAATAATTGAAAAACAAAATTAATTTTATGATTTTGCAAAAACCTTTCCGCTGCCCTATTGGATGTTAATTGCCAGGCGGATTTATTAATAAGCTGATAATTTATGGCAAATAAAATATTAACTTCGCACAGTCATAATTAAGTAAGATTTTATAATCATTGAGATTAATTGAAAGTTATGGAGAGAGAGAATAATAAAGGTAAGAAACAAAAATTTCCTAAGAAGAAACCTTCTTTTAATAAGAAGAAATCGGAAAAAGAAGATATAGCAAAAAAGATTTCAGATTGGAAAGAGCCATTACGATTAAATAAGTTTATATCAAATGCCGGGATTTGCTCTCGCCGTGATGCTGATGATTTAATAAAAGCCGGTGAAATTTCCGTTAATGGAAAGATCGTTCGAGAATTAGGAATAAAAGTATCTCCAAAAGACGATATTAGATATAAAGGCAAAAAAATAAGCCGAGAACAACAAGTTTATATCCTTTTAAATAAACCCAAAGATGTTGTAACAACGGTTAGGGATAAGCATGCCGACAGAACAGTAATTGATATAGTAAAAAATGCTTGTCCTGAAAGAGTATACCCTGTTGGGCGACTTGACAAAAATACAACCGGAGTTCTATTATTAACCAACGATGGCGAATTAACCAAACAGCTTACTCATCCAAGTTATAATAAAAAGAAAATATATCATGTGCATTTAAATAAAGACCTGATTAAAGGTGATATGCTCAAAATTATTGAAGGTCTTAAACTGGATGATGATTTTATTCAGGCAGATGCTATTAGCTATGTTGATGAAAAAGATAAAACACAGATAGGAATTGAGATTCATTCCGGGCAAAACAGAATTGTTCGTAGAATTTTTGAATCACTGGGTTATAAAATTAAAAAACTTGATCGTGTTTATTTTGCAGGCTTAACAAAAAAGAACGTACCACGTGGGAAATGGAGATTCCTTACACCACAGGAAATATCTATCCTTAAAAGAAAATCATTTAAATAATTGGCATTTTTCAAAAATCCATAGAAGTAGCTACCACTTTTAAAATGCATTAACTTTGATCCGTTATAGTAATTGAAACTTGAAATTTGAAACTTGAAATTGTAATATTTAACAAGCTTTATCTACTAATAGTAAAAAACAAAAAAATCTATGTGTAGAAGTTTATTATTATCAGTCATTACATTTTTAATCTGCAATACATTAAATGCCCAGGAGATATCTGGAAAAATTATTGATTCTGAAACAAAAAAGCCTTTACCTTTTGTAAATATCATTTATGGAAAATCGAATCTTGGGACAACAACAAATATCGATGGTAATTTCAGCATTGCCAGCACAAAACCAATTCATGAGCTTTATATAAGTTACCTGGGATATCACCCGGACACGGTATTACTAAAACAAGGAAATTTATTGGATAACATCTTTATAAAGCTTCATCCAAAAACTTTTAATCTCGAAGAGGTTGTAATTCTTCCCGGAGAGAATCCTGCCAATCGAATCATACATAAAGTTATTGAAAACAGAGATTTAAATAATCCTGAGAAAATGAGTTCCTTTTCTTGTACCTCATATAATAAGATGATTTTTACTTTGGGAAAAAATACTGTCAATATCCCTGATAGTGTTAAATACAAAAAAAGTAAGCTGGAAAAAAAACTTGATAACCACCATTTATTAGTACTTGAAACGGTTAACGAAAAAGAATTTATTCAACCTGATAAATACAATGAAAAGATTGTTGCTTCGAAGGTATCAGGTTTTAGCGACCCAATATTTTCGTTAATTGCATCACAGGTTCAATCATTCTCTTTTTACAATGAGTATTTTGAGATATTGGACAAAATGTATGTTAATCCTATAAGTAAAGGAAGCACAAACAGGTATTTTTTCCTTCTGGAAGACACTTTATACAATGAAAAAAATGATACGATTTTTATTATTTCGTACCGTCCAAAAAAAGGGAGAAAATTTGACGGATTAAAAGGATTTCTGCACATAAACACTAACAAATATGCAATACAATCTGTTGTGGCTGAACCATTGGAAAAAGACCAGGGAATAATTGTTGGAATTCAACAGAACTATGAATACGTTGATAATAAACAGTGGTTTCCAAAAGAGCTAATTACCAATATTGTTTTTGTTGATGCATTAGCATCATCGGGAGTTGATGATTACGATATAGTAGCCAAAGGGAAAAGCTATGTTTCGAATATTAATTTGAATCCGCAATTAAGTAAAAAAGATTTTAGCCGTGTTGAAATAAAAGTTTTGGATGATGCCAATAAAAAAACGGATGAGTATTGGCAAGAAAATAGAGCTCAACCACTGTCGGAGATAGAAATTGAAACCTATCGTGTTATTGATAGCATAAGTAAAGCAGAAAATCTTGAGAAAAAATTATCAGGTTTGGAAGCATTTATGAACGGAAATATTCCTGTCAAATGTTTTAATCTGCCATTAAACAGATTAATGGATTATAACAGTTATGAAGGATACAGGCTTGGACTTGGGCTAATGACTAATGATGAAATTTCGAGATATTTTTCTGTTGGTGGATATTTTGGTTATGGATTTAAAGATAAAGCCTGGAAATATGGTGGAGATTTAGTTCTTAACCTGCATAAAGATTCTGAAAGTCAAATTCATTTTTTGTATACAAATGATGTGATTGAGAAATCAGGATATAGTTTTTTTGAAACACCAGACTTTACAACAACAGAAATATACAGGAAGTATATGATCGAGAATATGGACCTGATTGAAAAATACCAGGTTTCATTTAGCTTTTTAAGTCTACAATATCTTAAAACAAAAATATTCTATAACCAATCTTATATTACTGCAACTGACGATTATACTTATGGGTCAAGTTTAGTTAATTCAACAAATGAGTTTATATTTAACGAAATTGGTGTGCAATTCAGATATGCATATAACGAGAAATTTCTCGAAACCCTGAAAGCTAAATATACTTTGGGTACCGATTATCCGATTTTTTACGGGAATATTATAAAAGGAACAAAACTGCTCGATGGTGAATTTGAATATACCAAATACGAAGCAAAAGTTACCAAAACCTTTAAAACAAAATCGCTGGGAAAAACCAGGCTTGCAATTGTTGGAGGGTTAATTGATGGAGAAGTACCAATTTCAAAAATGTATAACGGGCATGGAAGTTATCAGTCGTTTAGTTTTGAAGCTGAGAATAGTTTTGGAACCATGCGTATGGGAGAATTTTATTCAGATAAATTCCTTTCTATATTCTTTAAACATGATTTTGGAAATCTTTTATTCAAATCAGAAAAATTCAGGCCTAAATTTGCTGTTGTAAATAATTTCGGGATCGGGGAATTATCACAAAATTTAAATCATCAAACTACTAAACCAATACAATCTATCGAAAAAGGTTATTATGAATGTGGATTGTTAATCAATAATATTTTGAATCAATCTTTCTTAGGCTACGGTTTTGGTTTGTTTTACAGATACGGGCCCTATGCATTTACAAAAACCGCCGATAATTTTTCGTATAAATTAAGTTTGACAATTGGGTTGTAATTGCACATAGCAAAGAAGTGTGCTCAAAGGAAATTACGTTTCTGATAATAGGTTAAACAAGTCAATGTTTAAATAAACAATTTCTTTCCCTACTTTTTTTGAAACTAGTATTCCCAATTTTTCCATTTCACCCAAATATTTTTTAGCAGTATTTAAACTTTTAAGGTTTTGATCCTGCAAAGCTTTTGGCCTGATGTATGGTTGTTCAAATATTTTTTCTACTATTTCTTTTCGAATATGCGGTAATTTACCAGCCACTAGTTCGTATGTATTTTGAAATAGCTGATCAATCTCATTAATCTTGTTAATAGTATAAATTGCAGTCTCCTCAACTGCTTTGAGCATATAAATAATCCAGTCATTCCAGTTTCTGCGTATAGTAACATTATTTAGAAGGACATAATAATCATCTTTGTTTTCGATAATATAAGCACTCAAATAAAGAATTGGAACATCCAAAAGTTGTTTCTGAATCAAAAATAGAATACTTAAAACTCTTCCTGCCCGACCATTTCCATCTCTAAACGGATGTATTGCTTCAAATTGATAATGAGAAACAGCCATTTTTATTAACGGGTCATAAGAATATTTTTTATCATTGTTCAAATATTCAATCAAGTTATCTAACTTTTCTTCAATAACTTTCACTCCTCTTGGAGGAGTATAAACTACTGTACCTGTTAGTAAACCACTACCTCTTTTCTTTATTGTTGTTTGAACTTGTGGAGGGCGAATACCATCATTTATTTCTTTGATTTCCTGATAAATCTTGATTAGTAACTCGGGTTCAAATGTTCCTGTTGCTTTTATAGTGTGATATCCTTTCCATAAAGCCTGACGATATCGTAACACCTCTTTAGCATTTCCTTTTAAACCAATTTCATTTACTGATAAGGCTCTATACAGTTCGTCATCGGTAGTAAAAATATTTTCTATTTCTGTACTGGCCTTAGCTTCTCTTAAAGCAATCGTATTTACCAACATGGATTGATTTGGTAGTTTTTTTGCAAGTCCTTTCAATTCTGCAAGTGCCTTGTTTGCTTTGTTTACGGCTTGCATTATTTTAATAGTTATTATTTTATTATCAGGAGGAGGTAATAACGGTAATTGGTTATAGGGTTGATTTCGATCGTATGGAATTAACTTTGACATTTAATCATTTTATTGTCAAAAATACAAATAATTTGACAAATAACAAATCAATATATCAAAACCATCAGATTTTTGACATATTACGGATCTTGTGTCAAATATTGACAGTTAAAAAACAAATTGTCAAAATCTTTGCTTTTTTGACAGATAATTGACGACTTGCATAAACTTAGTTTTCAGATTGTAAATCCTGCTACACAACAAAAACATATTGAAGTGGTTTAGCCAAAATTTCTCTTATCTTTGCAAAAAATTTATATTTAAAGAATATAATGCCACACAAATCAGGTTTTGTAAATATTATAGGAAATCCAAATGTTGGGAAATCGACTTTAATGAATGCCATGGTGGGAGAAAAACTCTCTATTATAACATCAAAGTCGCAAACTACCCGACACAGGATTATGGGAATTGTGAACAATGATGATTATCAGATTGTATATTCTGATACTCCGGGGATTTTGAAACCAAATTACAAATTGCAGGAAAAAATGATGCGATTTGTAGGGACCGCATTTGATGATGCTGATATTATGTTATACATAACAGATGTTGTTGAGACTTTCGATAAAAACCAGAAATATATCGATCGGCTTTCACAAATTGATGTTCCAGTTTTATTATTAATAAATAAAATCGATTTAAGCAACCAGGAGAAACTCGAAGCATTAGTCGAAATATGGAGTAAGTTTCTTCCTAAAGCAGAGATCATTCCAATATCGGCATTAAATAAATTTAATTTGGAGCATGTCTTTAAAAGGATTATAGAATTATTACCTGAAGGCCCTCCTTATTTCCCAAAAGATTCATTTACAGATAAGACAGAACGTTTCTTTGTTTCGGAAATTATTCGCGAAAAGGTTTTGTTAAATTATAGTAAAGAGATTCCTTACTCGGTTGAAATTGAAGTTGAAGAGTTCAAAAACACAGATAAACTTTTAAGAATAAGAGCCAATATGCATGTTATAAGGCCATCGCAAAAAGGAATTATAATAGGGCATAAAGGACAAGCGTTAAAAAAGACAGGAACCGATGCCCGAAAAGACATTGAAGATTTTTTTGGTAAAAAAGTATTTTTAGAATTATACGTAAAAGTTAGTAAAGACTGGCGCGATAAAGACAGGTCGTTACGAAGCTTTGGATATAATATGTAAAATTGAAATGAAAGAATTAGAAGTAAAAACATATAATTTTGCAGTTCAGGGAATCGGACTTATTAAAAGTTTAGAGAAAGAATTCCCCGAATTAGTAAATAGCGATTTAAAAAAGAGTATTGGTGCAGTATCTATAAAATATATTGATGCACTTAATGCTGAAGAAAATGAAGATTTTGCTAAAAATCTTAGAGACTGTCATTCTAATGCACAAAAATCAGTTGAATTATTAAATGCATTGGGCGAAATTGCAAACAACACTTTAAATGAACAAAAACTCACATTGATTAACGAATCAAAAATAATTATCGAAAAACTCAATACAATTATCAGTAAACTAATTTATTAAAATACAAACCATGATTGTAGCAATAGTAGGAAGACCTAATGTGGGGAAATCAACATTGTTTAACCGGCTTACAGAAACAAAACAAGCAATAGTTGATGAAATAAGCGGAGTTACGAGAGACAGGTTATATGGAATAGCAGATTGGGCAGGAAAAGAGTTCTCGGTAATTGATACCGGTGGTTACATTCTTAATTCAGATGATATTTTCGAAGAAGAAATAAGAAAGCAAGTTGACATTGCTATGGAAGAAGCGAATTTAATTCTTTTCATTGTCGATGTTGAAAGCGGCATAACAGATATGGATGATACTGTTGCTCAAATTCTTCGAAAATCGAATAAAAATATATTGCTTGTTGTAAACAAAGTAGATAACAATAAACGAATTCTGGATGCTAATGAGTTTTATAAATTCGGCTTAGGCGATCCTATTTGTATTTCATCAATAAACGGAAGCGGAACCGGTGAATTACTCGACAAAGTTGTTAGCTACATTGAAGAAGAAGATATTGAAGGAGAACTTGATATTCCAAAATATACAGTTGTGGGACGGCCTAATGTAGGTAAATCATCACTGATTAATGCTTTAATTGGTGAAGAAAGAAACATTGTAACTCCAATTTCGGGAACAACACGCGATTCAATTTACACACGATACAATAAATTTAATCAGGATTTCTATTTAATTGACACTGCCGGAATTCGTAAAAAAGGAAAGGTTACTGAAAATCTTGAATTTTACTCAATTTTACGTTCAATACGATCGATAGAAAAAGCAGATGTTTGTTTACTTTTAATAGATGCTACACAAGGCATGGAGGCACAAGACCTTAACATAATAAGACTTATTCAAAAAAATAATAAAGGTCTGGTGATACTAGTTAACAAGTGGGATTTAATTGAAAAAGAAACCAATACATCAAAAGATTACACTAAAAAAGTAAAAGAGAAAATGGAGCCATTTGTCGATGTACCTATTATTTTTACTTCGGTATTAACTAAACAACGAATCCATAAAGTACTTGAGGAAGCTAAACAAGTTTACGAAAACAGGAGAAAGAAAATCACAACATCTAAATTAAACGAAGTAATGCAAGCTGTTATTGAAGCTTATCCTCCACCATCGATAAAAAGTAAGTTTGTTAAAATAAAATATATCACCCAGTTAAATACCTTTTATCCATCGTTTGCATTCTTTTGTAATTTACCACAATATGTTAAAGATCCTTATAAAAGATATCTCGAAAATAAGCTCAGAGAAAACTTTGATTTTACAGGATCACCTATTCAGATTTATATGAGAAAAAAATAAGTTATGAAAAGATTGGTACTGATCATATCAACAATAATATTATTTTTCATTGCTTGTGAAAAAACTGAGGAATATTCTGAAATACCTTTCATAAAATATCAAAATTTTAATTTCGATAAAGAAATAATTAATGGATTTGAAAACCAAATTGGGTTTTTACAATTTGAATTTGTCGATGGAAATGGTGATATCGGATTTGCTGAAAATTCAGATACAATAATCGACATTGAAATTCCAGACGTTTTTATTTATGAATACACTAAAATAAATGGTGTTTTTACTGCTACCGATACAATTTACTTTTTGTTACCATATTTCTCAGAAGGAATTTACAGAAAATATATTAAGGGTGATATGAAAATAAAAATCTATTTAATAAATCAGGTAAGCGATACTATAAAATTCGATTTCCAGATTATGGACAGGGAATACCAATTAAGTAACCTTGAATCAACACCTGAGTTTATTGTTCCGGAATGGAATTAAGGGGATCTCTAATAATTCCTTTGCATCAAGATTTTCATAGTTTTTTAAAGACAATGAAAATTTTTGTAACACTATCGGGATAATGTAAGAAAATTTGAAGCAGTATTTGAAAAACTATGATAACCCTATGGGAACAAAGAAAATAAACAATCTGACTTTGTTATATTTCGTACATAAATTAAAGATTTTAAAAAATGATAATCACGAAAAATATTAAAATGGCCGATGTAATTCATACGAATTATTTCACATTATCGGTTCTTAACCGTTTTGGTATTGAGCTGGGATTTGGTGATAAATCGGTTGAAGAAGTCTGTAAAAAAAACAATGTTGATGTAGATTTCTTCCTGGAGATAGTAAATGCTTTTATTGATAAGGATTACTTCCCAAAAAAACATTTGCAGACATTCCCCGTGAAGTTAATTACCGATTATTTACAAAAAACACACGATTACTATCATAAATTAAAAGTTCCCGAAATTGAGAATTTAATTGAAGAAATGGTTGATTCTTGTTATACACAAAAAGAAAATATTGTATTATTAAAGAAATTTTTCAATGATTACAAACAGGAACTATTGAATCATACTCATCGCGAAGAAGAAGTAGTTTTCCCTTACACGCTTGCTCTTGAAAAAGCCTATAATTCAGAGGAATTGGATAATTCAGTTATTGAATTAATGGACACCTATTCTATAGAAATTTTTCAAAATGAACATGATGATATTGAGGAAAAACTCCTCGACCTGAGAAATATTATTATTAAATACCTTCCACAACCTAAAAATTCAAAGTTATGTAACAAACTACTTTACGAATTATTTAATCTCGAACAAGATATAAATGATCATTCAAGAATCGAAGAGAAAGTCCTTGTTCCAAAAATTCGTGAAATGGAAAAAATAATTACAAAAAGATTTACCAAAAAGTAGTACCGAATGTGCAAAGCAACTTTTATAATAATTGAAAAATCATACTTAATTCGAAAAGGATTAATTTCTATTATCGAAAAGATACCTAATACGCAGGTAATTCAACAGTTCGATAATGAGGATGATTTGAAAATCCTGGTTAATTTTGAATCCGATTTTATTATTATAAATCCTAACTTACTTAATGCAAATACACTAGAGATTATTAAGAAAATCGCGAAAAACATACAATTGATTTCTCTTTCTGAAAAATCAATTGTATTAACAAAGGAACTTGAATGGACTGCGCAAATTTATTTGGAGGACACTCAAAATTCAATTCTTAAGAAACTTAATACTTTAATTGGAAACCGTGAAACAAAGAATGTAAAATCAGAAGTTCCGGAAGAAATTAGTAAACGTGAAATTGATATTCTTAAAAATATTGCACTGGGTTACTCTAATAAAGAAATTGCCGATAAATTATTTATAAGTACACACACGGTAGTAACACACAGAAAAAATATAACCCGGAAACTTGGTATTAAAACAGTTCCGGGCTTAACAATATATGCTATTTTAAATAAAATTATCGATATTAACGATACGGGTAAATCTAAATCCTAACACCCATAAACAATACATCATCAACTTGTTGTAATTTACCTCTCCACTCATCAAAAGTTTTACTAACATATTCTTGCTGTACTTCCATCGGTTTATCACACACATCGGCTAACATATTTTTCACCCTGTCCATTTTGAATTTTTTACCTCTTGGCCCGCCAAACTGGTCAGGGTATCCATCAGAAAACATATAAATAATATCTCCCTGATGCAATTGAAAACCGATGTTTTCAAAACGTTTTTTTGCCCATGGATCTCCACCAATAGATGCTTTGGTTCCTTTTACATATTGCAATTCTTTGTCCTTATAAAGAATAAGCGGACGCATAGCCGATGAAAATCTCATATAATGTGTATTTACATCAATCTCACATACAATAATATCCATTCCGTCGTGGGCTCTCTCAGCATCAATGTTTTGATTTAATGTACTTTGTAATTTTTTATCCAGTTGTTCTAAAATTGCTGATGGTGAATCGACATTGTCTCTATAGCAAATATCTTTAATTAATGTCGTGCCTATCATAGACATAAATGCACCCGGGACACCATGTCCGGTAGAGTCGGCACAAACAATTAAAAACTTATTATCATTAACACGATCATACCAATAGAAGTCTCCACTTACAATATCCCTTGGTTGATAGTAAACAAACGCTTCGGAAAAATACTCGTTGATAGTTGCCAAGGATGGTAAAATACTTTCCTGAATTCTTTGCGCATAATTAATACTATCGGTAATATCACGATTTTTTATTTCAAGTTCTTCCTTTTGCTTAACTACTTCTTTTGTTCTTATATTAAGTTCATTTTCCAGATACTCCTGTAAAGCCTTTTGTTTCCGCTCACGATACTTAATGTACCAGTATATTATACCGGCACCAATAATAATTGAAAGGCTTATAAACCACCATGTCTTCCAGAAAGGAGGACGAATACTTATTTTTATCTCAAGAGGTTCTTCAACACAGTATCCATCAGCATTACAAGCTTTAAGTATAAAAGTGTAATTGCCATCCTCAATTCTTGGATAGTAAACCTCTCTGGTTTGTGTAACTTTTGACCACTCAAGATCATATCCATCAAGTTTATACTGGTAGCTTACACCTTCAGGGTTACTATAACTTAAACCAACATAGGCAATATTTAATTTATGTATTTTATACTTAAGGTTTATTGGCTCCTTAAAGTTAATTGACTGATCGGAGAAAAGAACTTCTGAAATGTTAAGTTTTGGTGCATATATATTTTCCTTTTCCTTTGATCTATCGTAAATAACCAAACCATCGGTTGTTCCGGTAAGAATAACTCCTGTTTCCTGTTTTAAAACGGCATTGTAATTACAATCACCTGTTATACCTGTTTCTGTACTATATACTTTTATATTCCCACTATTAATATCAATACTGCTCATTCCTAATTTATGACCAATCCACACTCTCCCAACATTATCACATATTATACTATAACAGTAATTCGATTTTAATCCATTATCTGTTGAATAATATTTGATACTATCTTCTTCATATTTAAATACTCCCTCTCCATATGTAACTGCCCATATATTTCCATTTATATCTTCAGTAATTGCAGTAAATTCAAGATTAATATTACCCTCTATGGTGTAATTTAAATCACTGTTTAATACAAATACTCCATGACTTTTAGTTGCAATCCAGGGATTATTATCTGAATCAACATAAATATTTCTTATATTATTATAAGGTAAGCCATCAGTTGTATTAAATAACTCACTTTTCCCTGATTTGAGGTCAAATACTAATACTCCATTTTCGGTTCCAGCCCAGACAGTATTTTCAAGCCCGGTAATTGAATTTATCTTATTACCCAGCAAATTATTCGCTTTGTAATATATTTTAGCTCTATCATATTTTGTACTCAAATGATAAATTCCGCTTTCATCTGTGCCAATCCAAAGATTTTGATTTTGATCTAAATATAGTGCTACAATTTTATCTTTTGGAATTCCATTTTTACCATTTAATATAACAACCTTATTAGTTTCCTTATCAATTTTTGCAATTACATTTTCTCCTCCAAGCCAAATTGTAGATTCTGATTCGGCAATAGATAATATATTCCCGTTTAATTCCTCAATATCTTTATAATGAAAAGTAAAAGCCTCATCGACAGAAAATGCCAAACCATTTCCATAGGTTGCTATCCAATAGTTGCCTTCCCAATCCTGATAAACTGTTTTAATAAAATTATTTGAAAGACCGTTTGCCGTGGAATAATGCACTATGTTAGTATAATTAAAACCAGATTTTTCGTCAGGAATAAGTTTAAATATACCTTGTCCGAATGTACTAACCCAAAGAACATTTTCATTGTCTTCTAATATGGATTGAACATTTTCATATCCCAAATTATATTTCTCGCCAATATTGGAAATTTCATAAGAATCAAAACTTTCACCTTTCTCTTTTAAAAGGAAAAAACCTGCGTCTTCTGTTCCAATCCAGAATGTATTCTCTCTTGTACTTATATCAACGGTTTGAATGGCAATATAATCCAATTCTTTAATAGGATATTCCTCGATAAATCCCTCATCTTTTAATGAATAAAGACTTAAACCATTAGGGGTTCCTATTAAAAAATAATCTTTACCCACCGGGAATATTGAATAAATTAATTTATCGATAAAAGCATTTATATATGTTTCGGTTTTAAAATCCTTATCAATTTTAATCAATCCATTATTTTGAGTAGCAATAAACACATTGCCCTTGTTGTCCCCAGCAATATCAGTTATTGTACTGGTAATTTCATCACCAATATTTAAAAGTTTAATATTAATACCATCGTAATAAGTAAGCTGTCCGGAATTATGTCCAAACCATAAAATTCCATTATCATCTAAATAACTTGAAGTAACAAACCCTTTAGTTAAAGAATCATCAACTTCGCTTACCTTAAATTCGAAACCATCGAACCGACACAAACCTTCTCCAGTTCCTATCCAAATGAAACCATCCTGGTCTTCACTAATTGTATAAACAAATGGATGACTTAATCCCTCTTCAATATTATATTCTTTGAATTGATACGTTTGGCCAAACACGTTTTGGACAAAAAGGGTCAGTATCAATAGTACTGTAAATTTAACTTTTGAGCCACTCATAGCTTAATTAATTTGATTTCTTTCTAACACCAATTGAATACTTATATTTAGGAACTCCTCCGATAGGTATTGTGTAAAACGGAAGCAACTCACCATACTGGTTTTTAACCGAAATAACAACATTATTATTTTTAACCACTGGTGATTTCTTTTTTATAAACTGAAAATCGAGCGATGTGTTTTTTTCTTCATCAAGAATTATAAATTCGCTTTGCGCCCAGCCATCATCACCTGAGATTTTACATGCTAAACCTGCACGGGCAACAGAAACTACTCTAATAACACCATCATTATCCCAATCGAAATTCTTTTGTACTACTTTGATTGTTCTATCATCAATATATGGATAAATATGAGATACTTCATTAGGATCGTTATGCATTCTGAAACTATATTCATAAGCAAATGCATTGGCTCCTTCGATACGTTTATTTTCAGTTGGCGATGTACTCACAAAATACTGATACATATTTCCATCATCACCAGTAATTCCCTCACAAATAATTTTAAACACATAACCACCATATTTTTCAACTAATTCACCTTCGGTAGGATTAAATGGCCCAAAAGTATACCATTTATTATCATATCTTGGATTTTCGCCGAATGTTTTTGTTGCCAGAAGGTTTCCACTTTTATAATTTCCCACGGGATCAATTCCCTGTGCGTCTTCATGAGAATAGCATCCAACCCCACCATACACTGAATACTCCATTTTAGTATCCCAAAATCCATTGATCTCATCTATCTTTCCACCGCAATCAGGATCAAAAATCCTAATAAATATTGGACTGGTATGTTCCGTAGGAATCAATGCAAAAAAAGTTTGTGAAAAATCATCATCTCCCCACGATGTTTCTGCTTTATGGCCGAAAGTCATAAGATATGGAATATTTTCATCTTCAGCAGGAATAGGTTGTGAAAACATACTCATTCCTAACAGCAATATAATACAAGTTATGGCTATTTTTTTCATACCTCTATCTCTATTTAACGATTTGAATAAACTGCGTTTTCCTGTCCGTCCGGCAGGCGGAAATGCGGTTTATTTCTTGTTATCTTTTGTTTATTTTTAAATGTTGTGCCCAGTTGATTATTTTTACTCCACTAGTTTTTCAATTTCTTCTAACAGTTGCTTTGCGGGAGTTATTAATTCAATCACATCTTCTTTTATATAATCAATAAAATCGTCATAATCACCTGTCTGTCTTTTGTCAAATATATCTGAATAATATTTACCCAATTCCTTATCAATTAGTCCTGTTTTTATGAAATGAAGTCCAAACATTTGTCTTACACCACCATGTGTTTGAGCTTTAATCTTATTTTTTACCAGAAGTGCAATCACTGCATAATAACAAGCATAATAAAGTCTATTAACAGCTGTATTCCAGAACTGGTTTTCGACAAGAAGTTCAATTTCATTTAATGTATCATTAGCTCTTTTTATTCGGTAGGATACGAGCTCTTTTCTTTCTAATTCATTCATAGAATAACTCCTTCTCTAAGAATGTTATCATAAAAAGGTGTGATCTTATGCCTTGTCTCCCAGTCTTTTTTTGAAATCACAAGAGGACTAATTATCTGGCCTGTCTCAAATTCGATATCATATAACGGATATTTAACTTTTTTCTCATCCTCTCTTGTAACCTTATCCTTATCAAGAAGAATTAATAGGTCTAAATCAGAATCCTTCCTGTTATCCCCCCGTGCATAAGAACCATACAAAATAATCGTTGCGTCTGGTTCTGTTGTTTTTACCAGCTTTTTTATCATAAATAGTATGTTCCTATTATCTTTCATAATTCAAATTTACAGAAATTTTCTAAGCTTGCAATAAGCTCCTGCAATTGGGTGCAACTTGAAAATAACATTATATATTAAGTGTAATATTTAAATTTAGTTACTTGCTCTTCTACCTCTTTCTCTAGAAGAGCCAACTACAACAATATTTTTATAAGTACCTCTTTTTTCAGAGTTTCCATCCCTGTCATTTTTGCTAACAACACCTAACTGAATAATATAATTCCCGCGGGTTGTATAAATATGCCTTGCCTCAATACCACGTGTTTTACGTCCATCACCAAAATCCCAATAGTATTTATAAATATTGAAACCGCTAATGTTTGTTTTACGTCCGTCAACAAATATTTCTTGTCCAACTTCAACAGTGTCAGGAGCATTAATATAAACCTGTTCTATATCTTCAATTTTTAAAGGATAAGTTGCCTGAGTATAGAAAACTTCACCGGTTAATTTATCTATAACATTCAGTTCAAGGGTATAATCACCCGGTCCGTTAAAACAATGATCAACTTCTAATCCCCTGGCTTTTTTACCATCACCAAACGACCACTCATATTCAAATAATGATGCATCAGGATTTTCAGCACCGTCCTCATACAATACATAGCAGTAATCATTTTCTTGTTGTCGTTTTGAATTCTCGAACATTGGATAAAGAGGAGTAAAAGTATAAATATCGTCAGATGTGCGTTGTCTGTCGGAACAGAACATTCCGCTCTTTTTAAAAGCATCGATAATTAACCCAAAATCATTATATCTTGAATTAATCGGGGCATCCATATGAATAGGCTTATGCCATTCGCCATTAATCTTCTCAGAATAAAAAATATCTAATCTGCCAATACTTTCGTGTTCATCAGAAGAGAAATATAATCTACCTGTATTGTGTATAAATGGGAAATATTCATTTCCAGAAGTATTTATATTGGGTCCCAGATTTTGAGGCGAACCCCATACTTTATTTTCTAATTTGCTAACATATATATCTGTACCTCCATATCCACCATCCATATCAGATACAAAGTATAAATAATTTTCATCTTCGCTTAATGACGGGTGGGCAAAATTATATTCCGAATCATTGTATTTAAATGGAGTTACTTTACTCCATGTTCCAGCCCTCCTATTAAATTTTGAATAATAAATTCCCAGTTTATTTTTTCGATCAATCGAGTTTCCTATTTTCTTTTTTATATTAATATTTCTTGTAAAGTATATTTCCGAACCCCTGCTACTAAAAGTGGCTGGGCCTTCGTTAAAATGAGATTTAAATTCTTTCAAGAACAGCTTGGGTTTTCCCCAGGTATTTCTACTAAGCTCTTCAACAAGGTAGATATCTAATAAAGGCAGATTTTTTTTCTCGTCTGTATAATCAATAAAAATGGTACTCTTTCGGTTCGAACAAAATACGATATCTCCTTTATAATAAACCGGAGAAAACTCATCGTAAGTATCTGTATTAAATGGCAATAAACTTATAGAGTAATCCTGGGCATTTGAAGGAATACTGATAATTCCAAGCAAAAAATAAAATAATATTTTCCTTATGTTCATCATATTAAAAATATCTTGGACTAACAGCTCTTATTTTATATCTAAACTCGTATCGTAATATTATTTCTATTGAACCATCATGCTGGCCTGCCAAATCTCCCATAGCATAATCATAAGCAGCACCTGCTCTTATTTGATTCGTAACCTGATATTCTATCATAAAAGCAAATTCATCAAAAGCAAATTCGGGGTTAATTCTGCAAGATCCACCTATCCATAATGCATCATATAAAATAAAGTTTCCCCCTATATCTGCCTGATAAGTATTATCTAATCTGTATCTAAACAAGAATGATGGCTTAAATTTTATATTCTCAATTATATTAAATAAATATCCCCCGGTAACAAGAAAATCATAATTATCAGGTCCGATTGACATTTTCTTTTCCGAGCTTTTAATCTCATAAGAAAGTAACTTAGGTACAGATATCCCAACAAAAAACTTATCGCTATAATAATATGCACCCACGCCAAAGTTCGGAAATATTTCAGATTCGTTTTCTAATAACAAATCGGTAGTTAAACCTTCGGGGTCGGCACTAATATCGGCGTAATTTCCCTGAAAAAATGTAGCCCCGGCTCTTAATCCCAAAGATAACCTGCCTTCACCCAGCTGAAAACGGAAAGCATAATTACCATAAATATCGTAATAATCGGTTACACCTATTTCCTCGTGAAAAATAAAAAGTCCAACTGCATTTTTCTCATCTTTAAAAGGAGCGTGGCTGCTTAAAGTCTGAGTAATTGGAGCTCCATCAAAACCCATCCATTGATTCCTGTAAAGTAAGGTATTACTAAAACACTCACGGCTTCCGGTATAAGCAGGATTAATTGCAAGCCCGTTTATCCAGTACTGGCTGTAAATAGGTTCATACCTTTGACCAATTTTCAGATCGCTATCCTGACTATTCCCAAAATTCGGAAATAGAATAAATACAAAAAATAATATGTAAAAAAATCTGGCCATTAAAATCTTTTAATTACAATAAATCCTTTATGAGTTTCTGAAACACCATCGTCTGTAACTGTTATTATATAATAGTATGTATCTTCAGGTAAATCTTTACCATCTTTATTTTTACCATCCCATCCTATTTCATTTGAGAAATTTTTAGCACTATAAACCTCAGTTCCCCAACGATTAAAAATTATTACCTTGTGCTCATCTGAATTTTCAATACCATTAAATATTAAATAATCATTTACTCCATCTCCATTTGGTGTAAAACCTGTTGGTGTAAATAGCTCTTTCATTTTAACGGATATTGTAACAATAGTATCCGGACATGCACCCTCACCCTCACCTTTTTCAACTGTCCAGGTAATAATTATTTTCTCTTCACCCAAATCGTTTAAAGATGTTAATGTTACAATGGATTCGTTTGCTGAAGGTGAAATATCACCACTTCCAACTTCTATATTCCAGGTTGTAGCAACTTCAAAATTATCCGGATTTTCGTAGAATCCCTCAAGGTCAAGCTCGTCAACAAAAAATAACGTAGTATCGTCAGGGCTGACTTTAACATTAAACGGTTTTTGGTATAATGCAATCTCAACAGTATTAGAATTCGGACATTCCCAGTTGGTTTCCTTCCAATTATACACATATTCTCCTGCCAAATCTACTGTAAGGTTTGAAGTAGCTAAAGTTTCGTTTTCAAAAACTGTATTTCCAGTACCGGAAAGCTGAGTCCAAATACCAGTTCCTAAACTAGGTATTGCTGATAACTGATATGACAACAAACAATTTTCGTCATCAACACCTGCATCTGATACCGGTAAACCATAAACAGTTATTTTGGTTAAACCTGTCTTTTCCGTTGCTTCACATCCATTATCATCAACCACTGAAACTATGGTATAATCATACACCTTGCTTTCCTGTGTAGTTTCAGGAGTTAATATTACATTATATAATCCGTCATTATTGGAGGTTTCATTAAAATCGTTTTCTCCATTATTATAAATTAAATCATATGGCAATTTCCCTGAATCAATATTAAAATCAAGCGTTATTTCATCTCCACTACAAATTGTATCAACAACATCAGCAATACTTGCTTCCGGTAATGGATAAATATCTACTTCGATAGTATCAGTAATACTGGTACAACATCCGTTTTGCCCGGAAGAAACTAACCTTCTGAAATAGGTTTTAACAATTAAAGCGTCTGCCTGGTAATCCTCTACGTTTGTACTTGCAATATTAGTCCACGATAAACCATCTAAGCTTTCCTGCCATTGATATTCATAATTTGGATCATCACCACCTGTTGGAGTTGAACCGTTAATTAATTGTGGAGAAGTATTATAACAAGTATAAATTAATAAAGTTGTATCAATAAAATCATTACTAATTGGAACCAACACATTTATTTTAACAGAATCACTAACATCAAAGCAATCGTCAGATTCGACAGTTCTCCTGTAATATGTTGTTTCTAAAAGTTCGGCTGGCGCAAAGTTATTTCTTGTTGAGTCGGCAACATCACTCCAGTTTAGGCTTTCTGTTTTTTTCTCCCAACGAATTGTGTAGCTTCCATCGCCATCCTGTGGCTCACCTCCAATTATTTCATCAGGAACTTGTCCTATACAAATCTCCTGATCGGCAGATAATATATTATTTGAAATTTGAGGTAAACCAATAATAGGATTATATAATGAAGCTGTATCCTCACAAGCACCTGATATTACACGCCTTCTAACATAAGTTGTATCAGCTATTATTCCATGCATATAAATCGTATCTTCAGTATCGGTTTCTGTTATCCAATCAGTTGAATTAAAACTATACTCCCAAATATATTTATATGAAATATTATCTCCTCCACTTCCAAGAACTACTTCAGTTCCTGTAATTGTATCAACCTCATTACCGATACAAATAACAGAATCCTGAGGCATAAATATTAAGTTCGCTTCTATATAATCATGAACAATAATTTGCACATCATTTCCTTTATCAACTATAGTTCCACTTACCGAGGTAACAATTCTTTGGTAATACGTTGTATCTGTTAAAGCCACTGGTTGAAGATCTCTGGTAGTGACAGCTGTATCAACCCATGGATCGAATATGCTTTTCCTTTGTTGCCACTGATAATCAAAAACTCCGGTTCCTCCCCTGGGTTCAGAACCTGATATTAAATCAGGAACATCATCCATACAAACTTGTTGATCTGAAGTAATAGAATTAAATAAAAATCCTGTTAAAGGTACTTTTATCGTTTGCATAACACTCCCCAATTGACCTGGTGCAGCATCATGTCTTTCAATCACAGGCCACAATTCCTGAACATAACCTGCCGCGCCCCCATTACATTCTTCAGCTACATTGTCAGGTTGATCATTAAAAAAGATAATTCCTCCTCCTCCTCCTCCTCCGGGTCCTGATTTGCCATGATACTGAACTCTACCACCATCACCTCCATTTGTTGATACACTTAAACTACCAATAACAGAATCCACATCAAATACAACAGTTCCGCCTGCACCACCACCGGCTCCTGAAGCATCTGCAATATCACTTACAGTTTCACCATTTGCTATTATCTCAGATCCATTAGACTTAACAACTTTTGCCATTATAATAACTATACCTCCTCCATTACCCCCGGAAGACGCAGACAATTCACCGGTATAAGTACCGGAACCTCCGCCACCACCCATAAAAATTGTTGTATCATTATTTAGCTGATAAAGACCAAAACCATCATTTCCTCCAAGTGTATTCCAATAAACACCATGATCGGGATTTGTTTCATAAGCTGGTCTATCCGTACAAATTACAGTATCTTCTTCACCACCATAACCTCCATTACCATCATTTCCTCCGCCACCGCCACCGGAAAATCGGGCATTACCACCACCACCTCCATTAGCCCAGCGACCTAGTCCTTTTCTGTAAGTTGTATCAAATTTAGCAATGCCTTCTCCTTTAAAACCTGCACTTACCATATCAGCTGATTCGTTAAAATAATATGATTCGTACAAAGCAGAATCCGAAGATGCACAATTTCCATTACTTTCAAATGGGGTAGCTCCACGAAATCCTTTCCCGGTAACATTTATATCAGCATTCACAAAAAGAGTGTCACTCACCATTAAGGCTAATACCCCTCCAATGCTACCCTCCCAGGCTTCGCATGTAAGTTCACTATTAACATTTGCACTTTTGTATGAAGGAACCCTGATTAATTGTACCAGGTCATCTGTATTATAATCATTATTAAGACTTGCTTTAAAAATTACTGTATCTTCTTTAATTTCTTTAACCAGGATTATTTCATATTTACCTGCTTCATTGATACCTGAAGTTCGAACATTTCCAAAATTATATGGCTGAAATGTTGTATCTGTTATAGGCTCTGCACCTTTCGCCTGATAAATCATTACGGTATCGTCAGCACTAAATAATGCAGAGGCATTAGCAACTTCGATGGTATCTTTTGTAGGGTAAATTGAGTCTACCGCAGCATATGAATTGATTATTCCCGAAATAGAAGTTTGAGAAAAACCCTGGTTTGCAAAAAATACTAAAAAACTAAAAATTACAGTGAATAAAATCTCCCTTTTCAAAGCCCGAATAATTTAATTTTTTTTATAAAAAGTCCAATATATAACAAATATATAAATATTTTATAGCAATGTGCTAAATTTTATCAAATAACAACCAACAGTTCAGTTTACTAAAGAACTGTAAGGCTGTAAGTTTAATATAGCATTGAAAACTGTATAATATTT
>JAUWQL010000052.1 GCA_030611105.1 Bacteroidales bacterium | reverse complement strand
CCTTTAAAAACTCATCTATAAATTTCTTTTTTTTCATTCATAACCTTTAATTTACTGTAAAGCTAATGAATATAAGCCTTTTGAAAGGTTTCAGCCTCCTTTTTGTCTATTATACCTCTTATTTTAAGATTAGTTTTTACAAATTTCTGAGCAAATTACTTTTTGGGGGTCGAAAGTTGTCGTTTGTCGATATCTAAAAAATAATTAGAAAAGGAATACTATTTTGCAATCGTTAATTTCATGGTTTTTATAAGTATGTAAAAATGTAAATTGTTAGGCGCCCAAATCTAACACTCTATTTAACCCAAACACTTTAATTTATTAACCTTATTTCAAAAGAGCCATTGGCTCTTTTTTTATAGGGCTAGTTGTCTAAAACAAGATGACTTTTTTGCCTTAAATTTAGATTTTCAAAATCAGGGATTGGGTAACAAAGTATTCAAATATCAACAAATCAGCCTGTCTGGTTTTAATACTATACCAAGAATTCAAAAATAATAGAATTCAGTTTAAAATAGATGATCATATAAAAAAGTGATTTAAAACAGTTTTTAAATTGACTCATTTATTCACAAAAAAGATGCTTCATAACACATCTAGTTGTAAATTTACTTAAATATTTAATATAAGGAGATGGCTTTAAAAGAATCAGATATAAAAAAGTATTCTATCCAAATTGCTGAAAAAAATGAAGTGTTTGTATGGATAGGTCCATGTTCTGTTAAAAAAATGGAATTTACCAAAATCCCACTGGATGGTAGAAAATATGAATGTGGAGGAGAAGTCTTCCTGGCGAATGGACTTGTTTTACAAGCTAGTTTCAGAATGCAGAAAACCAATGATGTTTTATTAATTGAAGATACTGTTTATACAAAGATTGATGGAATATGGTATAAACTAAATGAACCTGAGTTTTTTGAAAAAACCGGTTTGGACAAAGAAGATGTTTTTCCTGTTGAATGGAAGCCGGATATTCCATTAAATCACCCATTAAAAGGACCTTACAAAATGAACTGGAGAGGATAAAAAAAGGAGAGCAATTTTGCTCTCCTTTTATATTAATTCGTTTTTTAACGATTATACAACTTGTTTAATTTTATCAAAATACATTGCAAACGAACGATATAAAAAGTGTGTCCATTTACCAAATGGAACAATAATTACTGCCCATTGAACAAGTACTATTAAATGGAATAAGTACATCCAGATATTATTTTCTATTAAATCAAGATCAATAAAAACTCGAACAATAAAAGCAGTAAATCCCAATAAAAACAACCATATTACGAAAAACCAGTCTGATGGTTGCGAGAACTTATTTACTTCTTTATTCTTTTGAATCCGGCCAGCAACAAAAATAAATGTAATAATAAATATTACAACGCTTTCAATGTATCCGAGAAGAATAATAAAAAGATTTTCTGTTCCAAACCAGTCAAGAACAACGGTTGTAAATAGTAATGCTAGATACCCAAAAACAAGGATAAGATGCATAAACCATCGGGTTTGACTATCATCGCAACCCAAAGTTCTTTTTTGTGTGAACATATGTATTAAGAGGTCTTGAAACTCTTTGAGATATGTCATAAATTTTACTTTAATACCGGGCTTTATAATCACAAAATACCACATCCGAAAAAGGTTAGGTAAAATAATAAATGTGAAAACAGAAGCTATCGATAACATTTCAAACAGATGACCATGGTGCATTATAATCTCCACATTAAAATTCTGGGATGCACTATAGTATATTACGCCAATAGCAGTAATTATAAATGCAAAAAGACTAAATAACAAAGATTTCTGTAATAAGCCTGATAAACCTGTCCAGTCATATTTCGCTGTAAGCCATCTTCTGAGCGACATCATTAATTCACCAGGATTAGCTTCGCGCGGACATGTTGTAGCACAATCGCCACAATAATAACATAACCAGGGATCTAAAGATGCGGTTATTTTTTCATCTAAACCTAACACACTTGCCCTTACCATTTTCCTGGGAAATGAGTTATGCTCGTCAGTTAAACTACATACGGCTGTACAGTTTCCACAATTATAACATGCATTAAAATCGTCATTACCGTATTTAAAGATTTCTTTTGCAAAATCAGGATTTATTTTTGCCATATCTTTTACTTTTTCAATTTGTAAAAATAAAATTCGTCCATATCATCAACTTCCCCAGCCTCAATATTTCCGTATTTCTGAAGAGTCATAAGATGATATGTTACAACATCTAAGGGAAGATCTATTTCCTGTGCAATTTGTGGAACAGTTTTTTCTTCGGTTTCCAAAGATTTTAAAATCTGCCTTTTGATTTTATTAAAGGCTTTCATGTTTTCTTTTACCGAATCAGGAACGCCTCTTGTTTTCTTAATAATATCGATTGTTTTTCCCATAATTTTATAGCCCTATTAATTAATTAATGCTTCAATCATACTTTCCATTTCTATGTCTGTATATCCGATTAAATCAATTGCATTTTCAGGGCATACAGGTAAACACATTCCACATCCTTTACATAAGGATTTAGATACTTCGGCTACTTCTTTGCTATCGTGTTTAATTTTAAAAATAGCATTATAAGGACATGCCTCTGTACATTTATCACACCATGTACACCTGTCGTTATGCACAATAGCCATTGTAGGTTCAAGTTCTATTTCTCCGGAACTTACAAGTGAGTTTGCTTTTGAAGCTGCTGCTAAAGAAGATTTAACTGATTCGGTTATATTTAAAGGTGCCTGACATGCTCCTGAAATCAGAACCCCGTCAATTACAGTTTCAACCGGACGTAATTTAGGATGAATTTCATTAAAAAACTTATCACGACCAACAGGAACTTTTAGAGTGTTTACAATACCTTCATATTCTCTTGGCACCATACCGGTTATCAGAACAACTAAATCGACACTAACCTCAAGCTCTTCATTATTAGTTAAGATATCATTAATTTTAACGATTGTTTCATTTCCTATTCTTTCAACCTGTGGTGGAGCTTCTTCAAATGATTGTAAGAAGATATCTCCTGCTTCTGAAGCTTCATGATAAAGTTTTTCCTGTTTACCATAAGTTCGGATACCCCGGTTAAAATGGAAATTGTTAATTTCAGAATACTTCTCCTTAACCAGAATTGAAGTATGAATAGCAGAGGTACAACAATATCTTGAACAATATTTATTTGGTCCGTCAACCTGTCGGCTTCCTACGCAATAAATATAAGCGATATTCTTTATTTCTTTATTATTATACTTCAGTTCACCACCATTCAATTCAATTAATCGCTTGAACTGCTGCAATGTAATAACATTATCTATTTCGTCATATCCAAATTCACCCTTAGCTGGTTCATAAGGATTAAATCCAGTACTTAATTGTATAGCTCCAACAGATATATTAACTTCTTCAGGTTTTTGGTTAAGATCAATATCATCACAAATTTTTACACACTCACCACATTTGTTGCATGCTTCGCAATCTATAGCTGGAATTTCAGGAAATTCACTGTCATAGTTCTTGTAGATGGCTTTACGTTTTGTAATATTGAAATTGAAATCATCATCAACCTCGATAGGACAAACTTCAATTGCCTTTTCAAGATTTTTTATATCATGTTTACAGTCAGGTTTTATAAACCTCGGTTTTATTTTAAGTGTAAGGTTAAATTCTCCTACACTCCCTTTTTTCCCAATAATTTCTGTTCCTGTATATAGGGTGATTTTTGGATGAGAATTAATCTGATGATATAATCTGGTAACAACTTCCTGTCCTGTTTCGTTAGTAGTAAAAAGCACATTCCACTGAGAGGTTCTTCCGCCAACAAAATGTTCACGTTCTATTAAATGCACGGTTGTTCCCATTTCTGCTAATTCTAAAGCAGCTCTCATTCCTGAAATTCCGGCTCCAACAACTGCAACAGCATTAATTGAAGGGATTTTAATCGGAATTAATTCTTTCGAATGTTTAACTCTTTCAATTCCTCCTTTAACCAGATTAATAGCTTTTTCTGTTGCTAAGGGTGGATTATCAGAGTGCGCCCAGGAACCTTGTTCGCGAATATTTACCTGAACATAGTTATACGGATTTAACCCCGCTCTTTGAGCAACATTTCTGAAAGTATCTAAATGTAATTTTGGAGAACAGGACGCAATAACAATTGCATCAAGTTTCAGTTCTTTTATATCATCTTCAATTTCCTGTTGTGTAGAACCTGCACACGCAAACATGGTAGTTTTTGCAACATGAACACCATCAATTTTTTCTGCTTCTGCTTTCACTTTTTCAACATCTACATAATCTGAGATGTTAGAACCGCACATACATACGTAAACTCCAATTTTATTTTTCATGATCTTCTCCTTCCTTTAAGTAACCTGCAATTTCTGCTGAAGCTGCACCTGCAGATAATATTGAATCAGGAATATCCATCGGGCCGGATGCAGTACCGGCAACATAAACTCCCCCAATATTAGCTTGGGCCGGATTTGCCAGTATGTCTTTTTGCATAACATAATTAAATGGATCAAGTTCCAGTTTATCTTTAAACATTGAGGAAATACCATCGTTGGCCAGAATGCCGGTTGATAATACAACCATATCGTGATTGGCTTCTTTAACAACACCACTTTCAATATCTTCATACCGAAGTTTTAGATTTCCTTCTTCAATTTCTTCAATTTTCCCAATCTTTCCTTTTATGAAAGTAACACCCATATCTTTAGATTGCTGATAGAATTCGTTGAAACCTTTACCAAAAGAACGAATATGAAGATAATAAATGGTAACGTCAGCCATAGGTAAAGCACCCATTAAAAGTTGAGCCTGTTTAATTGAGTACATACAGCAGACC
Organism: Bacteroidales bacterium; assembly: GCA_030611105.1. Taxonomy (GTDB): domain Bacteria; phylum Bacteroidota; class Bacteroidia; order Bacteroidales; family UBA12077; genus UBA12077. The sequence goes on along the minus strand of JAUWQL010000052.1, from coordinate 17,779 downwards.
TGTGAACAGATAGGATTTCCAACTGTTTCGTCACGTGATCCCGCACATAATACATAAGCAATATTATCAGGGACTTTCCCATCTTTAGGTCTTAGTACATTATTGTAAGGCCTTGTAGGTACAAGTTGGCGTTCCATTTGCATTGCTGTTACCACATTCTTAAATACTCCGAATCCGTATCGTGGTATTAAGGTTGGGTCAAAAAGTTTAAAACCTGTAGCAATTACTACTGATTTAACTTTAATTTGTATTTCTTCTTCCTCTTGTGTAAAATCTATACAATCTGCAGGGCAGACTTTTTCGCATGCTCCGCATAAGCTGCAATTTTCGATATCAATGGCAGCTACACGAGGGTTTGCAATGCTGAAAGGAACATAAACAGCTTTTCTTCCAACTAAATCATATTGATATTGATCCTGTACGGTAACAGGACAAGCTTCTTCGCATAACTGACATCCTGTACATGCTTCTTCAATAACATATCTTGGATGTTTTGTTAAAAGAGCTCTAAAATCGTATTTTGATTTTTTATCAATATTACTTACTTCGCTGTATGTATAAATGGTTATATTGGGATGTCTTGCTGTCTCGGATACTTTTGGTGTGGTTATACAAGCTGAGCAGTCCAGTGTAGGAAAAACCTTACTGAGATGGATCATTTTTCCTCCAACGGATAAATCTTTCTCAACGATAAGAATTTTATATCCCTGGTTTGCTAAGTTTAATGCTGCTTCCTCACCAGAAATCCCTGCCCCTATAACAAGAACATCATATTCTTCTGATTTTGACATATTGAGTTATTTTAAATTAATTCCCTTTAGATTCTGATAAAAAGCTGTGAAATGATTTCATGTGTTTAACAAAAGCTTCTGCACAAACTGAACATATTGCAGCCATTTTTAATTTTGCAGGATCGATATTTTTTTCTCTCATTAATTCATGAGTGTTCTGAACTATTTTAGCGGTTTTATCAGAACAAGTATCACTGAACGAACAATCTGTTCCATCGGCAGCGATAAATACTCCATCGAATCCTTTTTCAAAAGCATTCATTATCCATCTTGATTTTATAGCACTTGAACAAGGAACGTTAACAGTATATACTGTTGCAGGATAATGTTTTTTCAGAAGCCCCGCCATATCAATAGCGGGGTCAGAAATTTTCTCAGTAGAAAAAACCAGAATTTTTGGATTATCTGTGTTTTCCATTTTTCTTAGCCTTTCTTCATGTAGATTTTGAAATATCCGGAATCTTCTACTGTTCCTAAATATTCGTGTCCTTTTTTAGCAGCCCATTTAGGGATGTCTTTTCTGGTACCTTCATCTGCTGAAAGAACTTCCATAATCTGGCCTGAATTAATTTCACCAATAGCTTTTTTAGCTGCCAATAGTGGACCTGGACATGCTGTACCTCTTGCATCAACTGATTTGTCAACGTTTAATGCTTGTAATTCTTCATTTGTCATAATAATATCTCCTATTTTAAAGATTTAAATAAATATATTAACATCTGATTCTTGAACGGACTCAATGTATTCGCCAATACCACAGATATCATCAACAAGATCAATAAAATCCTCCATCTTATCGGCACCGGCAATTTTGCCTGCTAAACTGCAGATATGAACTTTCATCTCAGTTAGTTCTTTTGCCATCTCAAAAAACTCTATCCATGATGGTGTAGATAGTTTTTCAAGAGAAGCCTTAAACTCTTCAGATGTCTGGATATCTTCACTCATATTAGAAATATCAGCAGCTTTGTTTTTTAAAAATGCATGACCTGCATTTACTAAAACAAATACATTTACCTCCATATCGTCGGCTGCAGCACCACTAAGTATTACACCTGCACTAATAAGTTTATCAATGCTTGATGTGCTTAAGCCCATTGTCATTTTTGCCATAGTCGTATTCTTTTATATATAAATATTAACCTCCACAACCGCCACCTGACGATTCTTTTTTTACAGGAGCAGGTGCTGTTTCTCCCATTCCTTGTTCAACTAATTCGGGATAAGTAGCTTCCCAATCGAACCAACTGAAATCGAGCATATAGCAATTGGAATATTTTAATAACTTTAATGACTGAATAGCTAATGCTCCGCTACCCACCTCATTACCAATTACTAAAGTTTTAATCCTCCTGTTTGAAAGTTTGCTCGAAAATTCAAGAAGTCCTCTTGGAATATGAATAGATCCTGAAATGTGCCCTAGCATGAAATCATAATCTTCACGACAATCAATTATTTGTATTTCTGTATGATTATCAATTAAAGCTTTTAATTCTTCCATGCTCATGGTATTAACTTCTGCTTTAGCAGCAGTAACCATATCTTCGGCATTTTCATATACAGTATTATCTTTTTTCACACAACTGAAAAGTAGCGTAAGAGATAATATAGCCGGAACAATAAATTTTATGAATCTCATAATTGAATTAGTTTTATTTCCATTCGTTATAAGCACCATCGTAAATTTTAACATTTGGATATTCTAAAATTGATGTTAATGCCAGAAAAACAACTCCGGCTCTTACGCTAGTAGCACAATAAAGAATTATTTCCTTGTTTTTAGTCATTCCCGCACTATTAAAAAGTTTTTCCAGTTCAGCTTTTGATTTTAACTTTCCACCATCAGCAAGAACATTTTTAAACTCAAGATGCTTTGCACCGTTAATATGTCCTTCGCCCCATTCTGTGTCGTCTCTAACATCAACAACAACAGCTGAATTTAATTTTGCTTTTACATAAGCTTTATCACAAAAGATTTTAGAATTTACTTTAGGTGTAAAAGTAACAGCAGTAACTTTTGTAGCTGCATTTGTAACCGGACCTCTGGCGGTTCTCCATGCCTGCATATGGCCATCAAGAACTTTAACATCGTTAAATCCTAAGTATTTAAGAATCCAGTATAATCTTCCGGAACCTTTATTTGAGCCTGTATCATAAATTATTATCTTTTTCGCAGGATCAATTCCTTTTTTACCTAAAATAGTTGCCAGTTCAGCAGGAGATTTTAGAATACCTTTTGGTTCTGTAGTGCTTGCTAAAGCATCTATACTAACGTTAACAGCATTTCTGATATGCACTTTTGCATAATCTTCAGCATTTCTTGTAGAAACGATAACTGTGCTTTTATTATTAACTAATTTTTTTGCTTCTGCTGCAGAAATTAAATCCTGAGCAATTGAAACATTTACAAAAATAGTTAATAATAAAAAGCTAAATAATAGGTTTTTAAATTTCATCATTATTTGTTTAAATTAAAATTTAACTTGAACTTGTAATACTACCTGATCATTAGGAATTTCAGCTCCATGTTCAGCTCTGTATCTATAATTTAACTGAATTCTTGTCCAGTCGTTTAAGAAATAGTTAATTCCATAAGTCGTAATGAATTCAGTATTATCATCAATAGATACGTCAGCATCATAACTTTCTAACTTAAATACAGGTTGTAAATTCCATTGAGTCATATACATTGCCTGAGCAAAGAAACCACTACGTGTTACACCACCAGTGTGGAATTCGATTGGTGTTCCGTCGCAACCACCACCAGTTGTATAGTCTCCGCTATCATCGGCCCATAAGTATTCGCTCTGTAATAAAAAATTACTATATTTTAGTTGAAGTTCTCCACCTAAGCGGGTTTTTTCATTATCGGATTTTGCTCCTGTTTTTCCGTAAGCAAAACTACCACCAATCTGAAGAAATTCTAATGGTGAAAATGTTACACGTCCTTTAATACTTTTTGCAATATTTTCGTCTTCATACCCTCTTACGTAATCGTTCATTACAGCAAGATAATAATGAATTTTAGAGTCGGCTGTTCCACCAAATAACATTGCTCCCATATCGCGTTGTGGGCTTGCAAGTTCATTAACAACCTTTGAACGATAAATGGTATGTAACGACTGGCAAGGAGTGCTTTGTTCTAAACTTATTGGAGATTTAAATTGTCCGAAAGTAATTTTTGCCCAGTCATATCGTGTATATGACACAAATGCATCAAGTATCCACGGTGAACCGGATTTGAATTTAGAAAAATCGATCATAAAGAAATAGCTTACATCATAAGGTATGTTTCCTAATGCTGCTAGCCTGGCACGATTAAATGTAAAGCTGTTAGCATCATGTCCATCAGGTGTTTGCCAATATTCCCATTGTGGCTGAATGTAACCTTTTATACTTACTCCCTCATCAGATGATGCTTCCATACATCCTTGAGCAGAAATTACATTTACAGATGTTAATATAATCAGAATTGAGAGAGTTAATATTGATATTGTTTTTTTAATCATTGTAATTGTTTTTAAATATTATTTATATTTTATTCTGTTGGTAAATCAGTAATTTTTGTTGCGTCCCATTTTCCATAATTAAGATCATCATGAATCATACTGTTTGCACCGAATTTTAAACTGTAAGAATCATAACCTAAAACATATAAATAAGCAGTAATTACTGATGAAGTTTGACCAGTCCAGCAATAAGTTACTATATCTTCATTTGGATCTAAGTATATGTATTCCTCGCCCGCTAATGTAAGAGGATTGATTCGGTATGCTCCGGAAATATTTCCATATTCAGTAACATTTTCAGCAGTCCAGTAGTTATTTATAAAATACTCTCCTGGAGCATCTAATGCACCCGGGTTGTCACCTGTTTCAGCTGTAACACCCCTTAAACCAGAAAGGGATAATAGAGCAGTAACTCTTGCTGCAAGAATTTCTGCACCTGTTCCTGTAGTTGTAATATCAGGATCAGCATATTCTGTTGTGTGTTCAACAATAGAACCAGGTGAAGCAATCCAGTTAGCGTGATCAAGAGTTGCTGTTTTACTGCTCCAAGAATCTGTTGAAGTATGCCATCCGCTCATTCCCCATTTTAATACTTTTGCAGTAGGATAACCACTAAGCCTTAAGGCACAAACAGCATGCCCTGCAGTTTGCCCGGTGTAACAAACAACAATAATAGTTTTTCCGGCTGCGTTGGCAGCTTGTGTTATAACATTACCATAAGCACAGTTTACAGCACCTGGTATATGACTGATTGCATAAGCATCAGCTTTACGGATGTCAATAATATAATAATCTGACAAATTATCCTTAATGTCAGAAGCTGGTGTAATCCATCCATCTAATATATTATTTAAATCGAGGTTGTTGTTTTGTAAATAAGTAATTAAAGTTTGAAATTCAGCATCTGTTTCACGTTCCGGTATTAGATCATCAGTATCATCTTTACAAGATGTTAAAACAAATGCAGGAATCATTAATAATAAAATAGAGAATCTTAAAAACTTTTTCATTGTATATAAATTTTGGTTATTAACAAATTTCATTATCCACCACAACCACCTGACTCAGGTTGTTTAATAACAGTAGGGTTTTCTCCGGCAAAGCCAATCCAGCCTTCTTGAAGGTTGGAAACATTTTCAAAACCCAGTTTTTTAAGTGCTTTTGCCGCAAGTGTGCCTCTGGCACCAGACTTACAATACACAATTATTTTGTCAGTTTTAAGAGGAGTGTACATGAATTGTTCTTCCCAATAATATTCATCAAGAATAAAGAATTCCAATTCACCACGTGGAATAGAGAATGATCCGGGGATATTACCTGCTTCGTATTCGGCAGGTTGTCTAATATCCAATAAAAGGAATTCTTCTCCATTATCTATCATTGATTTTAATGTATCAACGCTTATTTCGTTTATTTCAGATTTAACAACACTTGCTAATTCTTTTCCATCTTCATAAATAGCTGTACAAGCAGAAAATAAGAAGATAAGCAGTGCTAAAATCGATATATTGAATTTTATATTTTTCATATTTTCATATTTCAATAATTAATTTAAAAGGCACTGAATTTTCCTGTGCGTTCGTTCCATTTAACAAATACATACCAAACAAGTATGATTAACAGAACAATTAAGACCGCTCCTGCATATCCAAAGTAATCAGGAAGATAATTCTTAAATTTCATAGTGTGAGGCAGCATATCAACAATAGGAGGAACGATATAATGTTTAGATATCGGGGATATTAATAGAAATCCCAGTGCAGCCATCCATAATTTAACCTGTCCTTCGCCAACTCTCCATAATGTACCTACGGCACATCCTCCGGCTACTGTCATTCCTAATCCAAATATAAATCCACCAATAAGACCTCGCAACCAGAATTGACTGAAAACCCAGGTCATTTCTCTTGCGCGAATTGAAGTTTCACCTGCGCCTATTCCAAAGAATTTAATAGCAGTAAATCCAATAAGAGTAATTAGCAATCCTGCCATAACTCCTACAGAACCATCACTTTCGCCTGTCATAAAAGGATCTCTGAAAGCTTTAACAATGCAAAAACGAGATCTTTGACAAATAAGACCCATTAATAATCCGGATATAATGAACCATGCTAATACTCCATTTGTACCTGCAACTTTATATGCAAGAATAAATGTTCCGATTGATACAATCCAGCCTAACCAGATTTGCCAATTTCCTTTGCCTTTTGAGGCTGCAAAAAAAGTAAAGCTTTTTCCGGAACTCATTCCCGGCCATTTTTCCATTTCCCACAGAAGATATTTAAGTGCAAGAATAGTACCTGCAAAAAGACCTATTGTAAAAATAATTGCGCCGCCTGATAAGGCAGGAACACCACTAAAGAATGATCCAATAGTACATCCTAGTCCAAGGGTAGCACCAATTGCCATTAATGCACCGCCGATAAATCCTTTTAGCAATTCTCCTTTTGGAGGAATTCGTAATGCAAATTCTTTTGAGAAAAGGGCTCCTGCAAAAGATCCTAAAATAAGTACCAGACATAATACACCATAAAGACTGGTGCTTGTAGGTGCTGCGTTTTCAAAAGCAGAAATTCCGAAAAGTTTAAAAATGTTTTCTCCCCAGTTGTTAATACCACCACTGGCGCCCCATGGACTTTTTACTGTAAACAATAAAATGTTTAATAAACCCAGAGTAACACCACCAACCCATACAGGCCAGTGCTTTGCAAAAAAAGTATTAAACAATTCCCGGAGTATTCCTGGCTCTTTTTGTTGATCAGCCATTTTTACCTCCTATTTTTTTTGAATTAGAAATCTGAAAACACCACTTTCAACTTCACCTTCTTCAACTATTGTGTTGCCAGTTTTTTCGCACCATTTTGGCAAATCTGATTTTGTTCCAGGATCGGTTCCAAGCATTTCTAAAACTTCACCTGAGCTTAATCCCTTTATTGCTTTAGCCAGTTTCATCATTGGCATTGGACATGAAAGCCCTTTACAATCTAATGTTTCTTTAATTTCCATAATTGTATGATTTTTTGTTAATTTTCGATGATGTAAAGATTGTTAATTAAATAACACACAAAAAGAAAAACTTATTGATTTACCACCAGTATAAATTATGAGATTGCATAGTTAGAAAGCTGATGCAAATCAGTTTTTTTTCTGATTTAATGTTATATTTGTAATCTTTGTTTCTAATAATGAAAACTTTATGGAAAGATTCTCTGCACTAAATAGCTGCACTGTAAGTAATTCTAAATGTATTTGCTTCGATGTGCTAACGGAAGAAGAACAGGATTTAATAAGTAAAAACCAGATTGAAGTTCGTTATAAAAAAGGTGAAGTAATTTGTAAACACGGAACATTTGCCCCACATGTTATATATCTGAAAGAAGGATTAGCTAAAGTTTATCTTGAGGGATTAACTGATTCTTTAATTTTAAAAATAATTACATCAGGTAATTTGATTGGGCTTACTACGATTATGGAGGACAATAATGTATTTCATTATTCATCATCTGCATATGTTGATTCAACAGCAAGCCTTATTGATATAAATATATTTCGAAAAATAATTAAACAAAATGCAGAATTTGCAAGTTCCATTATTAATGTGTTGTGTGAAAACTCTTTACAAACTTTCGGAAGGTTTTTTTGCCTGACACACAAACAGTTGTATGGCAGGATGGCTGATATTATATTATGTTTATCGGAAAGAATATTTAAAAACAGAAATTTTGAAATGAATCTTTCGAGAAAAGAACTTGCTGAATTAACAGGAATGTCAACAGAAAGTGTTATTCGAATGCTTAAGAAATTTAAGGATGATGGTATAATTGAAATGCACGGAAAGACTCTTAATATTTCAAATTATGATTTGTTAAGAAAAATTAGTGAATACGGATAAAAGTAAGTTGATAATATTTAATTAAAGAGCTGTCAAATTTGATGGCTCTTTTTATTTTGTGTTGTTTTTTATTATGAAAAAATGGTCATTCTATTTTAGCTTGACACGTTTATTTGCGTCAAATTCAAAAAAGTTAAATCAGTAAAACTATCATTTTTAATGAAGTTTGATACTTTAATCTTATCCGTTTTTACTAATACTTTTAAGTAGTTCCATATTCTTAATTTCAATTTTTTTTCTATTTAATTCAATTATTTTTTCATCGTTAAATTCTGATAAAATACGAGCTACACTTTCTATAGCCATCCCAGATAATTCTGCCAAATCTTTCCTTGTAATATATGAAAAAACATCAATAGATTTAAATTCTTCTCTATTTAGATACAATAGGGTATTTGCCAGTTTTCCATGTAGTTGTCTAAGGCCTAAGTTTAAACATTTAGTAAGCATAATATTATAATTCTTACAATACCAGCTCGCTGTTTCACGAGAAAAATCGCAACTTTGAGAAATTAAATCTTTAATACCTTCCCGATCAATTGAACAAACTTTTGTTTCTTTTAGTGCAGCAGCAGAAAAGTAATATGTATCATCTCCAAAAAGAGATGTTAATCCTAGAAAATCACCTGGTTTCAGTAATTTTATTATGATATTTCTTTCAGGGCCCTCAATATATGTTTTAACTAATCCGTCCAAAACATACAATATGTTTGAAACACGGGATCCTTCTTTTATTATTGTTTCTCCTTTTTTATAATTAATATGGATTTTGTATAAATTATAAAATTCCTCTATTTTTTCAATGTTTTGAATAAAACAATCTGAACTTCTATTACAGTCATTGCAATTTGTTTTTTCCCAATATCGATCCATATAAGAAGATTGTTTTATGTACTATACTAGCCAGTTTCTTAAAAATTAAAATATAAAGATATAAAATTAATAAAGAGGTTGTTCTAATTTAATAGCTTTAATTAAAAAACAGGAAACGACATCTGGATTCCTGCTTTTAGCAAAGGATAAGTAGCAGGAGGGGTTGTTAGGAAAGAATGAGTCCTGGTTTGTGAAATTAAAATGGATTTTATAAATAGCTTCTTTCAGCCATGACATGAGGAAACTGACTGATAGAGAAGAATCTGTCGCCAGAACGAGCTTTTTATAAAAAATCTTGTTCTTATTTTTGAAATTATTAAATATTTTGCAATACGACTTTACAATGTTTCTTTTTCTAGTCGAGCAACATTGCAAGATGGTTTGCTTCTTCTTTTTTTGTCTTTTTTACCATATAGTGAAAAATGTTTGCTATAGTTTCATTGGGCTCATCCTCAACAGCTAATGCATTGTAGAGCTTAATGAGACAATTATCAAAATATAATTCTATTTTAATTAAATCAGTCACTGATAAGGTTGATTTGGGTGTTATGTTTTTTAAACAGTCAGAAATCTGATTTGATATTTTTTCAGATGGGTAGAGCAACCAACAGTTCATCACTTTTGCTATTTTTTTATGCTTTTCCAGATAATTTTCACGATTTTTTTCATGTTGGTAAAGATCATTTAGCAGTAGTCCTACCTCTTCGTTTTCGGCTTTTTCATAAAGGCTGAAATATAATTCACATACTTGTTTATGATAAGATTGAATTTGCTCAATTATATCACTTTTTAGTTTATACATTTTTATCTCCTTTCTTGTTAATTTTTTTATTTGGGGTGTTTGAAACATGTTTTTATACAACTACTTAAAGTTAGTATGTTTTAATGTTAACTTTTGTTAATCTTAAGGGTTTCATGTCAAGAAAACTCTTGATATTTATCAAATTATTTCTTAATTAATAATACTTAAAGAACCCTTTTGGGTTAGAATTTAAAACTCTTTCTTGGAATTTTTTGTTTTCACCTGACTTTTAGAATTGTGATTATTGAAGCTGTAAATACTAGCTGAATACTGACTGCGTTGGCATTTCTTAATTTGTCGACTTTTTTAATAGATATTCTTTTGGATAAGAAAAGTGCATTTAAACAATTTCCTGACTTCTGTTTCCATTTTTTAAAACTCCTGTTTGTTGAACATTTCCAAGTATTACGGATTGCCCATTCCAGTCATTTATTCATGTATTACTAAAATAATTAATATCAATAATTAAATAGATATTTCATTTGTAAGAGAAAAATTTAAACTTTGTTTAAGTATTTTTGTCTTAAGTGTAATAATTTTTAAAATTTGGGGTCAAAAATATTTAATACTAATTCACATTGATCCGAAAGTTTTTCAAATTTAACAATTTACTTCTCGTATTCCCTATTCAATGAGGAGTATTCTTTTTTTACCCAGAAAATAAGTCTTTCTGAGTTACCAATTCAAGTTGTTTGGGTTGTTTTACTTTTTTTGCCCCTTCGCCAACTATATTGCATAGATAATCCAATGTAATATAGAAACATAGGCACATTCGTATTTTCTCCACAAAATTTGAGAATGCAGTAGGTTTTTTTGATATAGTTCTACGAATCAATTCCAATAAAAGATAGGTAGTTAAAGCAATATATATTTGTGATTTTACTGCGTTTTCACTTGTCCCTACAAAAGTTTTTACCTGCAAGTTTTGTTTGAGGGCTTTAAAAAACAGTTCTATATCCCAACGTTTTTTATACAAATCAGCAATAGTTATAGCTTTCCATTCTAACTGATTTGTGATGATTTCGATTACTTTATTTTCATCTTCTTTATAAACATGCACCAACCTTAGCTTATACTTGGCAATGCCACAATCTTTTGCTTTTGTAGATGTTAATTCTATTATCTCATCTTTAAGAATATGTTGATCAATATTATCAGGTAAATCCAACTCTGTTATTGAATGATATGTTGTATTTGATTTTATTCTGGTTACAAAAACATTTTCGGCTTCAATTCTGTTCAACATCAATAAAAAGTCAAAATAAGCTCGATCTTCAACAATAATAGTATTCTTAGGAAATATCAATTGAGCTAATCCGTATCTGTCATGAACCTTAGCTTCTGTAATATTTACCATGTCTGGTATCATTAGTGCATCATCCCAACAAGTATGTATTTTTATTCCGCCTTTTGCTGTCCGAAACTTTGCCCAATCAAACATTGACAAACATAAGGATATAGTTGAACTATCGATTAATTTTATGGTTTTGTGTTTAATTTCTTCAATAATATGGCTTTGGTATTGCTTGCTCAATACTTTTTTATAATGGCTTAGTAGTTTATAGTAAAGACTTTCGAATACCTGCCAGTCTCTATTTTTATTACCATCGCTCATAGTAGAACGAGCTGGACTTTGTTTTAAACCAAGGTCAGAGATAAAAATCTCACTAACACCAATGCCCGTTGATATATCGCTTAAAGTATGACACTTATTAAGCTGTCCGAAAGTTAAAGCAACAAATTGATCATATGTCTTATATTTACTACATCCTTTGTCACTTTTGAAGGTCGTGGTACAACTTTGAAGAATCCAGGGTGGTACCAAATCTATAATTTGTTTTACTAAGGGTTTGTTGTTATTTTTATTCCGCCTGAAGAGTCCCATTTAAATTATTTTTTGTGTGCAAAACAAAAATAAGGGATTCTGATGGCTTTTTAAGAAAGCAACTTTCGGATAGTTGTGATACTAATTCTTACAAAATGAAACAGATTGACAGAAGAATAGTCATTGTTGCCGCCCTTATTTTTATTGTAGGTATGGCATTCGGATTAATGAAGTTTTTAATAGCGCAGAAAGAAAAACCTTTTAAACGACCGGCAGTAGTTGCTAAACGATTAGTTAAAGCAGAAGAAGTAAAATATAAAACAATTATTTCGCCTGTATTTGCAACCGGTAGATTAACATCTGTTTCAGAAATAGATGTTATTGCTGAGGCATCAGGTAAAATTTTAAAATCAAATATTCCTTTGAAAAAAGGAGCCGAATTTTCTAAAGGCGATGTATTATTTACTATTTATACTGACGAAGCTATTTTAGCTTTAAAAGCCAAAAAAAGTAAGTTTTTAAATTCATTAGCGAATCTTTTGCCGGATATAAAAATCGATTATTCTGAATATGAAGCTCAGTTCAGCGAATTTTTTACATCAATAGATGTGAACAAAAAATTACCTAAGTTACCTGAATTTAAGAGTGAGAAACTGGAAATTTTTCTTGCCAGCAGGAATGTGTTGAGTGATTATTACGGAATTTTAAAAGATGAACTACAGTTAAGCCGCCATACTGTTGTTGCTCCATTTAAAGGAACATATTCTGATGTTTACCTGGAAGCAGGAGCCTATACTAATATGGGCGGGCGAGTTGCTCACGCAATACAAACAGATGTTTTAGAACTGGAAGTTCCTTTGGAAAAGTTTGATGCCGAATGGGTTAAAATAGGCGATAAGGTAAAAGTTTCTTCTGCATCACGAAATACTAACTGGCAAGGAAAGGTAGTTAGGAAAAGCAAGTTTGTTGACCCTAATACTCAATCTTTAGGAATGTTTATCCGAATAAACAACACAAATGAAAACCCCTTATTAGCAGGGGAGTATTTAAAAGCTACTTTCCCCGGTCGTTCTGTTAAGAATGTAATGGAAGCCCCAAGAAATGCTGTTTTTAATTCTAATGAAGTTTTTGTTATTAATGATGGTCGATTGCAGAAGAAAATCATTAATGTAATTAAGATAAATGAAAAAACTTTAATATTTAATGGTTTAGAAGAAGGTGAAATGATTGTTATGCAGCCATTAATTAATGTGTTGGAAGGAACTTTAGTTGAAATCCAGGGCAAACAAAAAGAGGGAAAGCCAATTAAAAAAGCTGCAAAATCTAATAAAGATTAATATTGAAAAATATAAGGTAAACTCTAAAAATAGTGAAATTTGAAGCAACGAAGAAGGTTGAATTTTTAGAGCTTACCGTCAATAAATTAAGATGATGAGGAAACTAATAGAACGTTTTGTTGAATATCCCATATATGCTAATCTTATAATAGCTTTTGTATTAATTGCAGGATTAGTAAGTTTATTTTCCATGAAAAAAGCTTTTTTCCCGGAAACTGAAAGTCGGATTATTACCGTATCTGTTTTTTATCCGGGAGCTTCGCCTGTTGAGATGGAAGAAGGCGTAACTTCTCGTATCGAAGAAGCTATAAGAGGTATTGTGGGGATTAAAGAATTAAATTCGACTTCGGTTGAAAATAGTGCAAGGATAACAATTGAAACAACCGGAGAATATAAAATTGATGAAGTTTTAATGGAGGTTAAAACTGCTGTTGATGGAATTTCATCATTACCAACAGCTGCCGAACGGCCAATTGTTGCAAAACGCAGATCAAGAGCAGGGGCATTGTATATGACATTAGTTTCTGCTGGAGAATCTGATGTTGATTTAATGACTTTAAAAGAGTATGGTCAGCGAATAGAGGAAGATTTAATGACTTCCGGAGTTATGAGTCAGGTAACAGTGTCGGGATTTCCACCACTTGAAATTTCAGTTGAAGTAAAGGAGGAGGAATTACTTCGTTATAATATCACTATAAGTGAGATTATAAGAGCAATACAACAAAATAATCAGGATATTTCAGGTGGGCAAATTAAATCGGATGAAGAAGAATTATTAATACGACTTCGCTCAAGAAGTACTGATCCTGATAAAATAGGGAATATTATTGTTCGAGGAAAATCTGATGGAGGTTTCATAAGAATTCGGGATATTGCTGAAGTAAAAAAGAAATTTGCTGATACATCAAACAAATCATGGGTTAATGGTAGAAATGCCGTATTTATTGGTGTTGATAAATTACCTGAAGAAGATCTTGAAGAAATTACGATATATGCCAAGAAGTATGCAGAAGAATTTAATGCTGAAAATCATGGAGTGAGATTAGAAATGTCATTCTCTTTTTTAGAGATTTTAGATAGTCGATTAGATTTACTTACAAAGAATGGCATGATCGGCTTGGTGTTAGTAATTCTTGTATTATCCATGTTTCTAAATGTGCGAATATCTTTATGGGTTTCATGGGGTATTCCGTTTAGTTTTTTAGCAATGTTTATTTATGCCAACCTTGCCGGGATTACTATAAATATGATATCCTTATTTGGAATGATATTGGTAATTGGAATTCTTGTGGATGATGGAATTGTAATAGCGGAAAACATATACCTGCATTTCGAAAAAGGAAAAACACCTATGAAAGCAGCTGTTGATGGTACTATGGAGGTTATGCCTGCTGTTTTAACTTCGGTTACAACAACGATTATTGCATTTATTCCATTATTGTTACTTACGGGTACACGAATGGAAATGATGTATCATATGGCTATTGTGGTTGTAGCAAGTTTATTCTTTTCTTTATTCGAAGCCTTTTTTGTTTTGCCGGCTCACTTAAGTAGTAATATGATACTTAATCGTAAAAGTTTAGAAAATAAAAATAAAGGGATAAAAAAATATTTCGAACGATTTATTGTTTGGCTGCGTGATGATATTTACCATCATGTTTTGATTTGGTTGTTAAAATGGCGACATGCAGTAATCGGAATTCCTATTGCGTTATTTTTAATTACAATTGGATTAGTTGCAGGTGGTCTTATTAAGAATACTTTCTTCCCTATGGTCGATTTTGACAGCTTTCAAGTCAATATAGCTTTTACTCCGGGCGATGGTGAAAAACAAACAAAAGCGTATTTAGATAAATTTGAATTGGATGTTTGGGAAGTAAATAATGAGTTAACAAAAGAGTTTAATTTGGAAGAAGATATTATTGATTTGGTCATGAAATCTGTTGGAAGTTCGTTTAGCGGCCAGGAGATTGGTTCACATGCCGGGAATCTTAATATTTACCCGATAAATCTCGAAGGGATAGATATTAGTGGACACGAGATTGCTAATCGTGTAAGAAAGAAAATTGGGAAAGTTCCGGAAGCCAGAAAATTTACTGTAGCAGGTAGAAATCGTTGGGGATCTCCCATTTCAATAAGTTTAATGTCTAAGAATTTACAGGAATTAGATGAAGCAAAAGAATATTTAATGAACCGTTTGTCGGAGTTGCCACAATTAAAAGATATTAATGAAAATGTAGCTTTAGGAAAGCAGGAGATTAGACTAAAATTAAAACCTAAAGCCTATTTTCTTGGTTTAGATGAAAATACAATAGCACAACAGGTACGACAAGGGTTTTATGGAGGACAGGCTCAGCGTTTGCAGGAAGGTCGTGATGAATTGCGTGTTTGGGTGCGTTATCCAAAGTCGGATCGACTTACTATCGGACAAATGGAAAATATGAAAATTAAAACGGCTGAGGGAGAATTTCCTTTAACCGAATTAGTCGATTATCATATGGAAAGAGGCCCTGTTGCTATTAATCGTTATAATGGTTCGAGAGAAATAAGGGTTGAAGCAGAAACGGTTAATCCACTTGCTCCTGTTCCTGAAATATTAGAACAAATTAGCAATGAAATTATGCCCGATGTTGAAGCTCGGTTTGCAGGTATTCGATATGAATATCAGGGTCAGCAAAAAGCAGGGAACGAGGCATTGGCTAAAATTTTACCATATTTTTCAATCGCATTTTTGCTTATTATATTTATCATGATTATTCATTTTAAAAGCTTTAATCAAACTTTAATAATATTGGCTATGATACCTTTATCGATGCTTGGAGTATTCTGGGGACATGGAATTCATGGAAAGCCTTTGTCATTAATGAGTTTATGGGGAATGGTAGCTTTAATGGGAGTAATTATTAATGATGCTATTGTTTTTTTGGCGAAGTATGATGGAAATTTATTGGAAGGGAAAAAAGTTCATGATGCAATAGTTGATGCAGGGAAACTAAGATTAAGACCTATAATTCTTACTACCGTAACAACATCAGTTGGATTGTTCCCAATTATTTTAGAAAAAAGCGTACAGGCTCAGTTTCTTATTCCTATGGCAATTAGTCTGGCTTACGGAGTAGCAATTGGTACAATATTTATACTGATATTCTTCCCGGTTTTAATCATGTTGTTAAATGATGTGAGAGTTTATTTAAAATTATTATGGACAGGGATTAAACCTGAACGTGAAGATGTTGAGGTAGCTATAATCTTAAATAAACGTAAATTAAAATACGAATCAAACACACGAGATAAAGATGAATAAAAAGAGTTTAATACTATATATTTTCCTGGTGGTAATTGTTTTTTCTGCTTTATCAGTGAAATCGCAGGAAACCGCTTTAAGTGTTTCTGATGCTTTAGAAAAAGCTCTGGAAAATAATTATGGAATCGTAATATCGAAATCGGAAATTGAAATAGCCAAAATCAATAATAACTGGGGAACTGCAGGTCGAATACCAACAGTGGGTTTTAATGTTTCATCAATAAATAATAAGGAGTTACTTGACAATACAAGCACCAATATGATTTCGGGAGGAATAGGTGTAAATTGGACTATTTTCAACGGATTTAAAATAAATATTACAAAAGATAAATTGGAGAGACTCGAAAACCTTACAAAAGGTCGTTCGGCGGTTGTTGTAGAAAGTACAATTCAGGATGTTATAATGAGTTATTACAATATTCTACTTCAAAAAGAACAATTGGAAGTACTGAAAACGGTAATGCTATTATCAAAAGATCGATTTGATTATGAGCAAGTCCGATACGAAATAGGAGGCTCGGTTACATATAATGTTTTGTTGGCAAAGAATATTTATCTGAATGATAAAGCTTTATATTTGAATCAGGAAGTTGTTGTGCGTAATACTATCAGAAATTTTAATTTTCTGGTAGGAGAAGAACCCCAAATAACCTGGACTTTTTCTGAAGAATTTAATTCTGATACTACTGAATATATTTTAGGAGATTTGATGGACAAGATGTTGGCCAATAATCAAACCCTGCAAAATCAATATGCAAATCTTTTACTTCAGAAAAACGAGATTGATCTACAGCGTAGCAACTTATATCCTCGATTAAGTTTGTCGGCAGGTATTGATAATTCATATTCATGGATTAACTCCGAAGGGCAAGCCGAAATTTATAATGAGGCACTTACTCCGTATGGAAATGTGAGTTTGTCGTATGATATTTATTCGGCAGGAAATCGCAAAAGAGCTATAAACATTGCAAAGATAAACGAAGAGATAACTCAAGTTGAAACTGACGAAATGAAACATAGTTTAACAAATCAGCTTTATAATGAGTTTGAAACCTATAACTTGCGAAAAGTACTTTTAAATGTTGCAAATGAAAGCTTAGAAGCAGCAGAAATGAATATGCAAATTGCCGATGAAAAATTCAAATCAGGAGCAATAAACTCATTCAATTATCGCGATATTCAGTTAAGTTATTTAAGGTCGGCAATTAATCAATTGCAATCTGTTTATAACCTTATTTACTCAAACACAACATTAACCCGTTTGACGGGAGGTTTTTTAGATGAGCCCAATCCTTAAGCCTTTAATTTTTCGAAGAAAAAATTTCAGGCGAAAAAGCTAATTGTATCCACATGAAGTATTGCATATTTGCTGCATTACCATTAACTCCCTGAAGAATTTCCATACTTTTGGTAGCATTAAACAATGACAATCCTATCCTTAATTCT